>DASVAI010000465.1:0-6610 GCA_036376445.1 Acidobacteriaceae bacterium | reverse complement strand
CAGTCGCGCTCCGGCACGCCCATGCCCGTCTGGTTCTTCACGTCGTGCGCCAGGTGGCTCAGCGTGTAGCGCTGCGCCGCGCGCCGCTCGTCGCTCACTTCCTCGTCGCGCCCGGTAAAGCTCACCGGCTGGAACGACAGGAAGTTGATCTTCTTCGGGTTGTTCAGAGCAAACTCGATGATGTGCCCCACCTGCTCGTTGTTGATGCCGTTCACGATCGTGGTCACCGGCACGATGTCCACGCCCGCCTCGTGCAGGTTATGGATCGCCTGCAGCTTCACGTCGAACGCGTTGCCCACCTTGCGGTGCGAGTTTGCCGCGTTACCGATGCCGTCGAACTGCAGGTACGCATAGCGCAGACCCGCTTCCGCGGCCGCCTTGCAGAACTCCTTCGACTTCGCAAACTCAATGCCGTTGGTCGCCGCCTGCACCGAGTTGTAGCCCACCTTGCGCGAGTAAGCCACCGCGTCCAGGAAGTACGGCGACAGCGTCGGCTCACCGCCCGAGAACTGCACCGACATCTGGCGGCGCGGCTTGATCGAGATCGCGTTGTCCAGCATGGTCTTGATCTCGTCCCACATCAGCTCGTGGACAAAGCCCACTTGGTTCGCATCCATGAAGCACGGGTCGCACATCATGTTGCAGCGGTTCGTCAGATCGATGGTCAACACGGACCCGCGCCCATGCGTCACCGTAGAGGTGCCGTGATTGTGCAGCTTCTCGTCGTTGTGCGCGCGGATGTCGCGGCCCGGAAAGACTTCCTCGAGGTGCTTGAAGAACTTGGTGTCGATCGACATCACGTCTTCAAAGTGCCCGTGCTTCGGACAGTCCTTCACCATCAGGATCTTGCCGTCGCGCTCGATGATCTGCGCCTTGATCTCGCCGACCTTCTCGTTCAGCAGGATCTCGTGCGGCAGCTTGCCGTCCACAATCTGCTGGCGAATCTCCGGCACGCACTTCGGGCAAAGCGAATCCGTCGTGCGCGGCCAGCCCAGCGGAGGCTTCTCCTTCTGATAGCTCTTCAAAAGCGGCTTGTCCGACCACTTCGGCGTAAAGGACGGGTTCGGCTTGATGCTGTTTAGCTTCTCGAAGATCGTCCACGCGCCCTGGGCAGCGATCGTGACGGCCCGCTCTGCGTATTTCACAGCTTTCGACATTCCTAATCTCTCCTGTGTATCAAGTCGGACATCGCTCCCATTTCGAAACAGGAGGTTCAAGTCTAACCAACGATGTTGCGACTGCAGTGATACCAATCAAGAATCCCGCGATAGGTCAGGCGGTACTCTTTCAGCATCAGGCTACTTGGTCGTTCATAAAGGCCAAACCCAGGTGGGCTGAATGGCGAAAAACCGCACTTAAATGGAGCCAGGGGCCTCCGGACGGCACAGGCAACCATTTCGTAAGTGGCTCATCCGCAACCCGTTACCAGCCAGATTCCCCATCGATGATGGAGCCCGAAATTCTTCCTATTTCGCCGCTGCCTTGCCTGCCGGACTTATCGCCGTGAACGGCACATCCAGCGTGCCGATTCGATCATTGGTCATGTCGACAACGCCGAGCCGCAGCCGGTATTTGCCCGGCGGCAACGCAAGCTGAGGCCGAAACGCGATGCCATTCTTCCGCACCGCGCCATAATGCTCTGCGTCCAGGTCGACGTTGAGCATCCCGGCGTTTTCCGGAACTGCAATAGGCTGCGGTCCCGTGTCGCGGAACGCGATCAGCTTCACCAGCAGTTGTGCGTGATGATGCCCATCCGGCGTCACGGTAAAGGCCACATTGCCCGCATCCAGGCTCGAATCCAGCAGCACGCCCGGCTGCGGCCGAACCATCTGATACATCTTCGCGTGCAGCAGCAACATGGTGGATTCCGGAGTTTGCGGCTGCAGCGCAAAATCGAGCTGCCCGGCAGAGCCTCCCGTCTGAGGAGCGTCCGGCGTTGCAAGATAACCGCGGCGGTAGGAGAGTGAATAGCCCTTGTGCGCAAGCTCCACGCGGATATTGCGAAACTTGCTGTCCCATCGCTGATTGGTGGGCCGATAGGCAAGGCTGTAGTAGTTCGATCCATCATGCAGGCCTCGCTGCAACGCCCCGACGAAGTCATTCGTGCCGTAAAAAGCCTCTCCGCCTGTCTGACGCGCAAGGTCATTCAGGATGTTGCGCATCTGCTGGCGGACAGCGAACTGGTCCTGCAGCGTATCGTTCATGCTCGTGACCTCTGCTGCGCCGCTGACCTCCGGTCCAATGCCTCCGGTATCGAGCCCGGCCAGGCTGATCGGATACACCGCGATCTGCGCGCTGGCGATCAGGTTCGCGGCATCGCGCTGGCCGGGCAGGTCAGCAATCTGGAATCGGACCGCCGTGGAGAGATCATTGATCTGCAGCTCGCTCGTTGCTACCAGAGGAAAATGCTCGGAGAGCCAGAACAGGTTCTTGCGCCCTGAATACCCGCTGACCGCACTCGCCAGCTCAGCAAATGCCTGCAGTGTCGCGCGCGCACGGATGTCGCTTCCCCGGGCGTCTTCGACAACCTGATCTTTCTGCATATGTCCGATCAAATTCCCAGGGTCAGGGCCGATAGCCGCAGCGAAGTTGGCAAGAAAATCATCGTCGGCCATCCTCTGCGACGTTGAGCGCAGGAAGTGGAAGTCCTTGGGGTCGATCGCGCTCGCCGCGGCGACAAGGCGGTCGGAGCTGGACGTGAAACTCTGCACCACGTGCAGCCGATCCGACAGAACGAACAGCGCAACCTGCTGCCCACTTGGCAGCTCGCGCAGAAACTTCAGCAACTGACGACGGGCATAAAGCTGATCGGTTTGCGGCGTGTTCAGCAGGTCGAACAGGACCATGTTCACCGCAGGTGAGCTCTGCGCCGGAACATTCGAGAACTCATCCCGCTGCGACGGCGGCGCAACCGCCGCTGCGCCTGTCAGCGCCTCTCCATGAGCCGCAAAGAAATCGATCTTCTGCGGCCTGCCATCTTCCTCTACCTTGAAATCCCGCTCTGTGAGGTTGCGGACGAGCTGCCCGGCGCCATCGCGCACCACCACATCCACATACACCAGTCGCGTCGTCACGTTGAGCACGGTCGCCGCTGAGTCCGGCGGCTTGCTCGCCGGATTGGTAGGTGAACTCTGCGCGGCGGCAAAGAACAGAAACATCGCCACAGGGATCACTCCCGACATCCAGCCCTCATTTTCGGGACAGCAGATTCGAACCCAAGCATGAACCCCAGCATCATGTCAGACGGAAGCATCCCCGGGAAAGACCGAAACCGCTCTTAGCCGCCCCTACCCGCAGAATGGCATGGCCCAGATTGCAAGCACCACTATGTCTTGTAAGTAATCAGGAGATTCGGCGCGTTGTGCCGGCTTGCTCAGCAGATCTCATTCCCGCGTGAAGGATCGGTCTGTGTTTCCGGATGCAGGTTAGCCCCCTCGTTCCACTAATGTGCTGACGATGCCGCGCTGGCTGCGGCTTCTTTGGAATGCGACGGCATTTCGCTGATCCTCTGAGAGATACGAGCTCCCGATCTGCGAGCGATCATTACCGCGCCGCCACCGAAGCCGGCCGCGTCTGGCACACATCTTCCGTTTTCCCCGAGGACTGCGCCTTCACCCGCGTCGCCGCATCGGGATCGATCCACCACCGCGCGATCGCGCTCCACCGCCGCGCCTGGTCATAGATCTCCACCGCGCTCCGGTACGACTGCAAAACATCCCGCTCGATCGGGCAGAGAACCGGGGTCGCACCTGTGGTAAGCATCAGCGCGAGCGCCCCGAGCACCGTGGCGGCCATCTTCCGTTTCGACCTCATGACGGTTTCTCCTTCTACCTGTATGTCGAAGGAGGGAGCAAAGATTCGACATGCTTCCCTTTTATTTTTCCTTCATCGGTTACTCAACCTGACGAACCCCGCCCCGTCGGAGTTTCTGCGCCGCCGACAGGTGTCCAAAAGCGTAGGGTGGGCGAGATACGTCTACGCGTAGGGTCCACCGGTTCGTCATCCCTGTCGGACGCCAAGTCACCCGCCGATATCAGCGTGAGCGACATCAGCGTGAGCGGCCGGAGCGGGCGGACCCCGCGTCCGGCGCCGGAGGCGCGTCCGCCCGTGCGGCCAGCACCTTCTCAAACACCGCCGAAGTCTTCACCCGCGCATACCCATCTCGCAGATAAAACGCATGCGCCCGCTCCCGAATCACGTTCGACCGCACCCGGATCAGTGTCATCCCGGCCCCGCGTGCCCACTCCTCCGCCGCCCGGCAAAGCTCGCGTCCAATCCCCTGCCCGCGCGCCCCATCCGCGACCACCAGCCCGCCAATCAGCGCCACCGGCTCGGACTGCAGATGATACTCCAGGCTCAGGTCCACCCACCCCACCACCGCGCCATCCACACACGCCACCAGCACCGCGCGATTGGCATCGGCAGCAATCCGCTGCATCCGCCCCAGCACCGCCGCCGCATCCGCGGGATACCCAAGCTGCCCGCACAAAGCAGTCACCGCTTTAGCGTCCTCTGGCTGAATTCGTCTTACCTTGATCATCCGTATCTGCGCTAGCCCCTTACATTGCGACCCAGGCAACAACCAGGCCTTCGGCTGATTTCATCATTCTCTTTCGGCTCCTTTGATGCGAGAGGTCATCCGTAATATCTCCATCGAATACCGAACTGTAAGGTAAGCTCTCTAGCACGGATGCTACTGGTGAGCCGCCGATGACTGTGCTTTCCGTAAGTCAGCAATCAGGTTCTCAACAAACTACAGGCGATCCCGTAAGTCAGCAACCAGGCTCTCAAGAACCTATAGAGAAACCTCGCTCATACGTCGCACCAGTCCTCATTGTCACGTTGGTTCTCCTGCTGGCGCTCGTTTGCCAGTTTCTTCTCATGCCTGGACCGAACTCGCATCCGGAACAGTCACTAATTCAAGTAGTGGAAAACAAGTCTGCGGGTATTCGTATCGAAGCAAGACTCGATTCCAATACTCTGCTGGATCCATCTGCCGATCCCCTTCGTGTCCGTGTGATGAACGAATCGCAACAGTCAATCGAATCGCTCTATCTCAATATCAGCGCGCCCGGCTTCTCTTTGGATCAGCCTCAGCCCCGGGATAGCGCTCGGCCATGGCCCTGCGTCCCTCCCGATGGCAAGAACGGAAAACTCGACTCCAATCAAGGGAAGCTCGCCACGAATCAATATTGTGAGTTCTTTGTATCGCTCACTCCGGAAGCGCGCTCTGGCTCCTATGGAATTACTGCGACGGTCTTCTGGTCGCAGAGCGTCGCTGGGCAGTCGCCGCAGGGAAGAGCCACCCTGGCCTTGAGTCCGATCACTATAGATAGGCTATTCGGTGCGGCTCGTTGGGATCGGCTGGGGCACGCTCTAAAAGATCTCGCTTTGCCGGTGATGCTTGCCATTCTCGGAGCTGTCTTTACGAGCAGGCAGAATCTCGCGGAGGCAACACGCAGAAATACTGAGAACAATCTGCAACAGAAGCGCATCGAGGCGGAGCGTGTTGCTGCGGAGCGCCAGGAGGTTCGTCAGCTTCTTCTCACCCGCGTCATGGATCGCTCAGAGAAGTACTACCTTCCGTTTGTCTCGCATGGGCGTTTGATTCTGACGGAAGCGAAGAAAAAACCGGCGGACACAAATCCCGAGAAGATTTTTTATCACTTACTGCTCTTGCGTAGGCGAATGGAGAACTTCCGGATGGAGAAAGGCGGAATATTCTTCGAGAAGCGCGGTGCGGAGCAAGGTGCAGGCGCCGCTTGGTATCTGTTCAAGACGGGTGTCGACACAGCGCTCGGTGAAGCGGCTATGGCCTCAGCACTGAAGCAAGTGAAGATAGAGTGGGACTACTTCACCTTCCTGAGCAATCGTCTGGCGCTCGCGCCGCAGTGGGCCCGGTTCCAAAACTGGCATTCGAAGCCGCTTAGCTCAAACCAGGCGGGCGGTTCCTTCTTGCAGATACTTGGGGTGTTGGACGCCTTTCAGGCGATTATGGCGTTTGAAGCGGACAGGTCGCTCTCTAAGCATTGGTACGACGAAGAAAATCAGGTGAACTTTCGCTGGGAAGATCCGGATGAAGGCGGAACCGTGCTGTATGCGCTCGCATCATCGACAGATCCTGACGCGCCGGGCTATCAGACAGTGCTCGTCGACAGATTGAAGAAGCTTTACAATCGGCAGGCCAGAATCAAAGACCTGCCGTAAAGCTAGTAGACTTCCACTCCGCGCATAATCATCACCGTTCTCATTGTAGCACCCGCATCGTCAGGAAGCCGTCAGTTCCCGACCCCACTGGCAAGCAGGCCCGGCACTTCCTGAAACGGTCCTCAGCCACGACAGATCGGCGAAATCTTGCCACTTAATTCCCTCAATTTGCTACTCTAAAAATAGAGAGCAATTCCACAAAGCCTCTCCCCCGCACTCCTCGGGAAATCAAGAAATCCACACATCACCAAGGTAATGGAGGGGCCGGCGCAAACCGGCCCCTAAGTCCTTTTGTTGGCCATATTTAGGAGTTAAGTCCTTTAAATACCGCATTTAGCACTCGGCACACGAGGTAAAACCATCATTCCAAAGGACCTGGATGCCGGGCCTGCCGGGTGGGTGG
>DASVAI010000242.1:0-25430 GCA_036376445.1 Acidobacteriaceae bacterium | reverse complement strand
CAGCGGACCGGGCGCGACGAACCTCGTTACCGGCATCGCGACCGCGATGCTCGACTCGGTACCGATCGTCGCGATTACAGGACAGGTTTCGTCGAAGGTGCTGGGATCAGATGCATTTCAGGAAGTTGACATCACGGGCATCACGCTGCCGATTACGAAGCACAATTTCCTGGTGACGCGCGCGGAAGACATCGCGCCGGCGATCCGGCTCGCATTTCAGATTGCGACTTCCGGCCGGCCGGGCCCGGTGCTGATCGACATCACCAAGGATGCCCAGCAGGCGAGCGCGCCGTTTGACTTCGCCGACTGTGCGCCATGCGCGGCGCGGCCGCATCCCATGCTACGGGCGGAGTCCAGCGCGATCCGTGAAGCCGTCGCGCTGATTCAATCCGCGAAGCGGCCGGTGATTCTTGCGGGCCACGGCATAACGCATTCCGGAGCGGAGCAGCAGGTAATCGGTTTCGCGGAGTCCCAGCAGATTCCGGTGGCTTCCACGCTGCTGGGGCTGGGGAGCTTTCCCGCCGCACATCCGCTGCACCTCGGCATGATGGGGATGCACGGCGAGTCCTGGGTGAACCATGCGATCCAGGAGGCAGACCTGCTGCTGGCCTTCGGCATGCGTTTCGATGATCGCGTGACCGGCAACCTCGCGCATTACGCACGCAACGCGAAGAAGATCCACATTGAGATCGATCCGTCGGAGATTAACAAGAATGTCCGCGTGGATGTGGCGCTAATCGGCGATCTGAAAGTGGTGCTCGAAACGCTGCTGCCCATGTTGCCCAAACGCACCGACAGCGGATGGCTGCGAAAGATCCATTCGTCCAAAGGGACCGCAGCGGTGCGCGACATCATCAACCTGCCGGACAATGGCCATCTGTACGCCGCACATGTGATTCATGACATCTGGCGCGAGGCGCAGGCTGCAGGACGTGACCAAGAAACCATCATCGTTACGGATGTGGGCCAGCACCAGATGTGGGAGGCGCAGTATTTCAAGCATGAGATGCCGCGCTCACTCGTCACCTCGGGCGGCCTAGGCACGATGGGCTTCGCGCTGCCGGCGGCGATCGGAGCAAAGACCGCGTGCCCGCACAGGGACGTCTGGGTAATCGCGGGCGACGGCGGATTCCAGATGACGGCGGCTGAGCTATCGACGATCGTGCAGGAGAAGCTGGCGATCAACATCGCCGTCATCAACAACGGTTTCCTCGGCATGGTGCGCCAGTGGCAGGAGACATTCTATGAAAAGAACTACTCCTGCTCGCCGATCATTTCTCCGGATTTCGTCAAGCTGGCGGAAGCGCACGGGATTGAAGGCACGCACATCACGAAGCGCCGGGAGGTCACGCCGATCGTGACCAAGGCGCGGACGTCCGGCCGGCCCTACCTGATTAACTTCCAAGTGGAGAAGGAAGACGGCGTGTATCCGATGATTGCGCCGGGAGCCGCGCTGCACGAGATGGTGCTGCGACCGCAGCGTGATCCTTTGCTTGAGACTGCGGAGGACGAGTGAATGGTTACAGATGATGTGCTGGCTAAAAATCAGCACAAGATTCTCGTGTGTTTGCAGCATGTCCAGGATTTAGATGGAAGTGAAGACTACGTTTTGATCGAAGGTGACTCCGGCGCATTCAAATTTCTTGGTGAATTGTTCACAGCGATGGCCGATCAAGGAGAAAGCTGCACTCGAGCAGTTCATCCGAACGGAGCAGGCATGGCTCATTTTGTCGCGGGCTCTGATTTGGGCTTCATGCTTCATCGCAATGATTGTGGCCAAAGCCCGTCTCTAGGACGAAGTAGATCCGCGGAGGACGAATAATGCTGCACACATTCGTAGCACTCGTTCAGGACAAGCCCGGCGTGCTGACACGCGTCGC
Source organism: Acidobacteriaceae bacterium (assembly GCA_036376445.1). Taxonomy (GTDB): domain Bacteria; phylum Acidobacteriota; class Terriglobia; order Terriglobales; family Acidobacteriaceae; genus KBS-83. Next base: position 23,550 of record DASVAI010000242.1, on the reverse strand, counting down.
TTCCCTCTTCCGCCGGCTCAACATCAATATCGTCTCACTGACAGTCGGCGAGTCGGAGCGGCCGGACACTTCGCGCATGACCATTGTCTGCGATGCGCACGAGCATGCCGCGGACCGCATTCGCGCGTCGCTCTATAAGCTGGAGACGACGGTCCACGTCGACGAAGTGGACCGCGCTGGTGCTGTTGTCCGGGAACTCTGCCTGATGAAGATCGCGGTTGGACCGGATTCGCCGAATGGGCCGCACTCGCGCTCACAGATCTTTGAGCTGGCGAATGTATTCAAGGCGCGCGTCGTCGACCTGGCGCCGGAGTCGATCATGCTGGAGATGACGGGCAGCTCTTCGAAGATTGAGGGGCTGGTGCAGGTCATCACGGAATCGGGCTACACCATTCTGGAGATTTCGCGCACCGGGCGGATGGCAATGCGGCGCGGGCACCACACCGGCCGCGTGCTCTCCGCGCTGGGCAGCAAACCGGCTGCGAATGGCCATGGAAGAGCCCTTGGCAGTAAGCTCGATGCTGACGATATTCTTCCCAACGAATTCGAGAACGTGCACGAAGAGGAGATGTAGTTCTTCGTCATTGCAACACCAACCCGCAGCGCTTCGTTGCTCGACCGGCATGATGCAAAGCTGACTCGCCGACTTGCTGACTCGCTGACTTGCTAAAGACAAAAAGGAGCAAATCATGCCCAAGGTTTTTCACGATCAGGACACTGACCTTTCCCTCATCCAGGCCAAGAAGGTCGCGGTGATCGGCTATGGCTCGCAGGGCCACGCGCACTCGCTTAACCTGAAGGACTCCGGCGTGGATGTTCGCGTCGGCCTGCCCTCCACCAGCCGCTCGCGCTCGAAGGCGGAGAAGGCCGGGCTAACGGTGCTCTCGATCCCCGATGCGGCGAAGTGGGCGGACGTGATTATGATCCTGGTGCCGGACCAGTCGCAGGCCGATGTGTATCAGGAGCACATCGCGCAGCATTTAACCAAAGGCAAGCTGCTGCTCTTCGCGCATGGATTCAACATTCATTTTGGTTTCATCAAGCCGCCGGATGACATTGATGTCGCACTGGTCGCGCCGAAAGCACCCGGTCACCGCGTACGCGAGATCTTTACGGAAGGCGGCGGCGTGCCCGGCCTGATCGCTGTGCAGCAGGACGCTTCGGGCAACGCACAGAAGCTGGCGCTCTCCTATGCGCGCGGCATCGGCTGCACACGGGCAGGTGTATATGAAACGTCGTTCAAGGAAGAGACCGAGACGGATCTCTTCGGCGAGCAGGCGGTGCTGTGCGGCGGCACCTCTGCGCTGGTGAAGGCTGGGTTCGATGTGTTGGTGGAAGCAGGCTACGCGCCGGAGATGGCATATTTCGAATGCCTGCATGAGCTGAAGCTGATCGTGGATCTCATGTATCGCGGGGGGCTGAGCTACATGCGCTACTCCATCTCCGACACGGCGGAGTTCGGCGACTACACCGCCGGCCCGCGCATCGTTACGGAGCAGACCCGCGCGGAAATGAAAAAACTGCTGGCGGAAATCCAGAACGGCTCGTTCGCGCGTAAGTTCATGGAAGAGAACCGCACCGGGCGCCATCAATTCGAAAAGTATCGCAGCGCGGAGCGGGCTCATCCGATCGAGAAGGTGGGGAGCGAATTGCGTGCGGCCATGCCATTCCTTGATCCGGTGACGGCGCCATCGCAATCTCCCTCGAAAGCGGAGGAAGTCACTACAACCGCATAAGTCCGCCGTTCGGCACTGGAAATCGGGCACTCAACCCTGCGGTGGATATCGCAGGGTTGCCGGTCGGCTAACATGTACGCTCAGCACCACAAGGAGTACCCCCTGTGAGCGAAAGCCTGATCGAGCAACCGGTTGCCACATCCAGTGACCGCATCGCCGCGCTCACTGAGGCCCTCCGCCATGTCGCGCCGCTGAAGGGCCTGAGCGACGAGGAATATCAATGGCTGGCGGCAAACGGGGAGGAACTGTTTGCCGACGCGAACGTCACGGTGTTTGAGCAGGGACAGCCGGCAGACGCCATGACGATCCTGCTGAAGGGTGAGATCCAGGTGCAGCGCGACCGCGCCAGCGGTTCGCCAGTGATGTTTGTCGGGCGCGCGGGACAGATTACCGGCCTGCTGCCCTTCTCGCGGATGAAGACCTGGGGCGGCCGCGGAGTAACGAGTGCGCCGACGTGGGCGATCCGTTACAACCGCACGCTCTTTCCGCGCATGCTCGAGGAGATACCCTCGATGACGCAGCGTGTGGTCAGCATTCTGCTCGATCGCTCGCGCGAAGTGACGCGCATGGAGCAGCAGTCGGAGAAGCTGAATGCGCTCGGCAAGTTGGCCGGGAACTTAGCGCACGAGCTGAACAATCCGGCATCCGCGGCACAGCGCGCCGCCTCCGGGATGCTCAAGGAGCTGGAGATCTTCGGCCATGAACGCTTCCGACTTGGCAGTCTTTGTTTCCAGCCGGAGCACGTGGAAGCGCTGGACATATGGAACGAGAAGCTGCGCCGCAACCTGGAAGGCAAGCCGTCGCTGACACCCGCGGAGATCGCGGTAGGCGAGGAGGCGCTGAGCCGCTGGCTGCAGGAGCGGCAGATCGCGAACGGCAGCCAGATCGCGCCTGAGTTTGCGGAAGCCGGCATCACGCCGGAGCATCTGGCCACGCTTCCGGAGTTCCTGACACCGGAAAGCACCGCGCTCTTGTTATCGCAGCATGCATCCACCTTGCGCGCGGAGCGCATGGCGGAAGCGATGCTCGACTCGACTGCGCGCATCTTTGACCTGATTCGCGCCATCAAGGACTACTCCTACATGGACCAGGCGCCGATCCAGGACATCGATGTGCGGCAGAGTCTGGACAACACGCTGGCCATGCTGCAGTCGCGCCTGCAGCACGTCGTGATCGACCGCGACTATGAAGCGAACCTGCCGATCATCTCCGCCTACGGCAGCGAGCTGAACCAGGTGTGGACGGCGCTGCTCGAAAACGCGCTGGATGCGATCAAGAATCGCGGGCGCATCACGCTTCGGGTGCGGCATGCATCCGATCTGGTGTTCGTCGAGGTGGAAGATGACGGCCCCGGCATTCCGAAAGAGTCGCAGGGCCGCATCTTCGAGCCGTTCTTTACGACGAAAGCTCCCGGCCACGGGCTCGGGTTGGGACTGGACACTGCACAGCGCATCGTGCGCATGCACCGCGGCTTCCTGACAGTGGACAGTGTGCCGGGGAAGACGTGCTTCCAAGTCGTGCTGCCGCTGCAGCAGACGGGTGCTTACTGAGGCGTTGGCAGGTACTTCCGCCATTCATCGCCTTCCGCGATTTGCTTCAGCAGGGCGAAGCGGCGGCGCATCAGCCTGCGGATGTAGGGCGCAAGCAGGCAGTATCCCAGCAGATCGCCGAACCAGCCCCAGTGCATGGTGAAGAGCAGTTCGTCTGAGAACAGCGTTTGCCCGCCCGGTTGCGGGGCGAGACTGTGGTCGTGCTCGAAGGTGCGGAAGCGGCCGTCGCTCATGCGGTCGCGGAAGAATGTCGGCGGACGGAAGAGCTCGATGCGGCTGACGTGGAAGTGCGGCAACCCCAATTGCCATCCCTCCCAGCGAATGGTATCGCCATCCCTGACCAGCCCGGAGGTGCGGCCCGCTACCGGACGCATGCCCAATTCGCGCACGACGATCTCAATACTGGTGGACAGCAGAAAGCAGCGCTCAAGCGGCGCGTCGATGACGGCCTGGTCGCGCAGGACGAATTCGTGCGCCATGCTTTAGCTCTGATGCGCCTGCCTTGACGCAACAACGAGCTTCCCTTAGCCTCAAACCATGATCTTTCCGTCCGCCGGCGGACGAATGCCTATGGCCATGCGCACCCTGGCTGGTGTGCCGTTCGCGTCCGCACTCTGAGTGCAATCCAGACGAGAACCAGCCGGCCAGGGACAAACGATCACAACCAGACACCTGACCTGCTGTTGACCCGCGCACTGGAGACTGCCCTTGCGACCCCATCGTTTCGCCTCCCCGGAGGTGACTTGTGAAGTTTGAAACCCTGCTGCTGAACTTCGATCCCGCGCCGGGCGATCGCTGCCGCCCCGCCAACACGCCGATCTATCAGACCGCGACCTTTCGTCAGGACTCCGCCACAGCGTTCGGTGATTTTGACTACACGCGCAGCGGCAACCCCACGCGCGCTGTGCTTGAAACACAGCTTGCGCTGCTCGAAGGCGGAACGCGGGCTTTCTGTTTTTCTACTGGACTTGCCGCCATCACGGCGGTGACGCGCCTGCTGAAGCCGGGCGAACAGATTCTTGCCTGTGACGATCTCTACGGCGGGACCTATCGTCTGTTCTCGCGCATCCTGGCGAACCGCGGCATCACGGTAAAGTACGTTGACTTTGCTGACGAGAGCGCGCTCAAGGCTGCATTTACCCCGGCGGTGAAGCTGGTCTACCTCGAGTCGCCAACCAATCCCCTGCTGCACATCCTCGACTTAGCGCGAGTGGCTGAGATTGCCCATCAACATGGCGCACGCGTTTGTGTGGACAACAGTACGATGTCCCCGTATCTCCAGCGGCCGCTGGAGCTGGGCTGCGATATCGTGATCCACTCGGCGACAAAGTTTCTCTGCGGGCACAGCGATGTGATGGCCGGCGCGGTGATCGTGAAGGACGCCGGGCTGGTCGACGATCTTTATCTCATCCAGAACGGCGAGGGCGGTGGGCTCGCGCCTTTCGACAGCTTCCTCGTCCTGCGCGGGCTGAAGACGCTGGCGCTCCGGCAGAACCAGCAGCAGGCGAATGCGATTGCTATTGCGCAGTTCCTGAAGCAGCACGCGAATGTCACCGACGTCTACTTCCCCGCGCTCGCGCCGCCCGAAGCAGCGGCAATCCACAAGAAGCAGGCCAGCGGACCGGGTTCCGTGCTGAGCTTTCGCACCGGCGATCCGGAGCTGTCGCGGCGCGTCGTGGAAGGATGCAAGCTGCACACGATCACGGTCAGCTTTGGCGGCGTCAATTCCACGATCAGCCTGCCGAACTACATGTCACACGCCAGCATTCCGGAGCATTTGCGTTCGCAGAAGCAAATTCCGCATGACCTGGTGCGCATTTCGGTAGGGATCGAGGCCATTGAGGACCTGACTGCTGATCTGGACCAGGCATTCGCGGCTGCCCTGAGTTAAAAATTCGGGCTGCTGCTGTCGATTTCGACCTCTCTCGTTCGACTTATGTCTAGAGGAGAACGAGATGAGGGCGCTCCATGCTGATTGGTTATCGGGCGGGACGATGGTTTTTCGACTCGCGAATCTGCCGGAAGGCCCGCTTGAGCTGGGTGGGGAGGTCCACACCAGGCTCGCGATACCAGCGCAGGTGGGCCTGATCGAAGGCTGTGCAGTAGAGCGCCGCCGCCAGGTCGCAGCGCGCGGAATCGCCGCGATAAGCCTTTCGTTTCGCCAACTCCTTGCTCAAGGCGGGCACCCAGGAGCTGAGTGCGCAAAGGAAGCGGCCGCGAAGGTTCGGCTCCTCAAACATCAAGCCCAGCATTTCCTTCGGCTGGCGCGTGTCTTCGATCTCCTCCTGCATGGCGGAGATCATGGCGTCCTCAAGCGCAGCAAGCGGATTGCGGCTTTTCGGCGCTCCGGCAAAGCGCTGCGCTATACGCTGCCCACAGTGCATGATGCTGTAGGAGAGCAGCTCTTCCTTGGTGCGGAAATAGCGGAAGAAGGTGCGCCGGGAGACGCCGGCGCGGCGGCTGATGGCGGCAATTGTGGCGCGGTCAAAACCGACGTCGGCGAACAGGTCCCACGCCGCCTGCTCAATCTCCCGCAAAACGAATTCGTGTTTCCGTTCGCGAAGCGACCCGGAATCCTGAGGTTTCGTCCCTTGTTCGCCGCCGGACGTAGGAATTGTTTTCTGCACTGCATGCAGATTATGGCACAGGGTGCCACTCTATGAAAAAATGTGATTCCGATGAGTCCCGGAACCCGGCGCCCTCATCTACTGCGCTAGATCAACAGCTCTCAGGCCGGAGGCATGTGCGCCCCGGCACTACAGATTCGTATTTCGCGTTTTCGGACGCACCTTTATCTGGGAAGGCTCCCATGACTTCAAGACGCAATTCCTCGTACGCTATTCCTGTATCGAGCGACGCCGACAGCCGCCACCGATGCCACTACACCCCGGGCCTTCCTTCGGCTGCGGCGCTTCTCCTGCTGGCCGGGCTCGCGCTGGTGGCTGGATGCAGCAAGGAGGCCAAGGGCGGCCCTCCGCAGTTCCCACCGCCGGACGTCACCACCACCACCGTGGATCAGAAGGATGTGGCGGTCTACGGCGACTGGGTGGCCAATCTCGACGGATTCACGAACGCGCAGATCCAGCCGCAGGTGACCGGCTACCTGATCCGGCAGGACTATAAGGAAGGCTCTGAGGTGCGCAAGGGCCAGATCCTGTTTGAGATCGATCCCCGGCCCTTCCAGGCGGCTCTCGACCAGGCGGCCGGACAGCTTGCGCAGGCAAAAGCGAACCTGCAACTGGCGCAGATCAATGTGAAGCGCGATACTCCGCTGGCCGAAAGTCGCGCGATTGCGCGGTCACAGCTCGATAACGACCTGCAGACGCAGGCGGCCGATGAAGCCGGCGTCAAGGCGCAGGAAGCTGCCGTTGAAGCGGCACAACTGAACCTTGGATTCACCAAGGTTCGTTCACTGCTGGATGGCATCGCGGGCATAGCCGCTACGCAGGTCGGGAGCCTGGTGAAGACGGACACCGTGCTCACTACGGTCTCGCAGGTGCAGCCGATCAAGGTGTACTTCGCGATCAGCGAGCAGGAGTACCTGGCGCTTTCGAAGAAGGCGCGCGAGGGCGGAGCGGCTGACCTGCTGCACAGCTCCAGCCGTGTGCCCATCGAACTTACGCTCTCTAACGGGAATGTCTACCCGAGCAAGGGGCGCATCGTCTTTGTCGACCGCGAAGTGAATCCTTCGACCGGAACGATTCGCGTTGCGGCGGCCTTCCCCAATCCACAGAACCTGCTGCGGCCGGGGCAGTACGGCCGCGTGCGGGCGCAGACAGCGATCGAGAAGAATGCGCTCCTGGTGCCGCAGCGCGCCGTGACGGAGCTGCAGGGCTCCTACCAGGTGGCCGTGGTGAATGCGGAGAACAAGGTCCACATTCAGGCAGTGCAGGTGGGTCCGCAGATCGGGACCGAGTGGCTGATCACCAGCGGGCTGAAGCCGGGAGAGCAGGTCGTCATTGAAGGCAACGGCAAGCTGATGGACGGCATGCCGGTCCATCCTCATCCGGCGCAGCCGGAGCAGGCCAATGCAGACCAGAGCACCGGCGGCGGCGCGCGCGCGGACAAGAGCGCAGGCGGCAGCAAGCCGGACGCAAGCAGCGAGGGCAAATAGGTCATGTCTAAGTTCTTTATCAGACGGCCCATCGTGGCCATGGTGATTTCTATCGTCATGGTCATCGTCGGTGTAGTGGCCATGCTCCGGCTGCCCACTTCGCAGTTTCCGAATATCGTGCCGCCGGAAGTGCTGGTGCAGGCGATCTATCCCGGCGCCGACGCGAAGACACTCGAGCAGTCGGTGGCAACACCCATCGAGCAGCAGGTGACCGGTGTGGACCACATGAACTACATGTATTCCACGAACGCGAACAACGGGCAGATGGGCCTGACGGTCGATTTCGACATCGCGACCAATCCGGACATAGACCAGGTGCTCACGCAACTTCGCGTCAACCAGGCGACGCCGCAGCTTCCTGCTGCTGTAAACACCTCCGGCGTGACGGTCATCAAGTCGCTGGCCTCGCCGCTGATGTTCGTAATGCTCTATTCGCCGCACGGCACCTATGACACGAACTTCCTGGTGAACTACGCCTACATCAACATGGCGGACGAGCTGACGCGCGTGCCCGGCGTGGCTCGTGTGCAGGTCTTCGGCGGCCAGTACGCGATGCGCGTGTGGGTGGATCCCAGCAAGCTGGCCAAGCTGGCCGTAACGGTCCCGCAGATCGTCAGCGCAATGCAGGTACAGAACAACGTGAACCCCGCCGGACAGATCGGCGGCGAGCCTGTGCCCGAAGGGCAGGAGTTCACCTATACAGTTCGCTCGCAGGGACGACTCGAAACTCCGGAACAGTTCGGCGAGATCGTAATCCGCGCGAACCCCGATGGCTCCATCCTGCGCCTGAAGGATGTTGCGCGAATTGAACTGGGCTCGCAGACTTACAGCGTAGATGTCCGGTACAGCAACCAGACTCAGCGCGCAACCGCAGCCGGTATGGCGATCTATCAGCTCCCCGGATCCAATGCGGTCGAGGCCGCTGCATCCGTCAGGAAGAAGCTTGCTGAGTTAGAAAAACGGTATCCAACCGACATGGCGTCGGTCATTCCCCTGGACACCACGAAGGCCGTCACCGAGGGCATCCATGAGATCGAGATCACGCTGGCGATTGCGCTCGGCCTGGTCATCCTGGTTGTCTATATCTTCCTGCAGGGCTGGCGAGCGACGCTGATTCCGCTGCTTGCCGTGCCTGTGTCGCTCATCGGCACCTTCGTCATCTTCCCGGCGCTCGGTTTTTCGATCAACACACTGTCGCTGCTCGGACTGGTATTGGCCATCGGACTCGTGGTCGACGATGCGATCGTGGTCGTGGAGGCCGTCGAACACCATATTGAAGAGGGCATGTCGCCGCGGGAGGCCTCCATCGCCGCGATGGAGCAGGTCGCAAGTCCTGTGATCGCGATTGCGCTCATTCTGGCTGCGGTTTTCATCCCGACGGCGGCAGTGCCTGGCATCACCGGACGCCTGTACCAGCAGTTCGCCATCACCATTGCGATCTCCGTGCTGTTCTCCGCATTTAACGCCTTGACGCTCAGCCCGGCGCTTTGCGCGCTGCTGCTCAAACCGAAAAAGCCGAGCCGCGGTCCGCTTGCCGCATTCTTCCGGTGGTTTAACAGCGCCTTCGGCAGAACTCGCGATGCCTACGTCCGCACTTCCGGCCTGCTGATTCGCAAGTCCGCACTCGCACTCATCTTTCTGGTGATCGTGTCCGGCGCAGCATTCTGGATTGCCCGCGGCATCCCGAATTCGTTCCTGCCCGATGAAGATCAGGGATATCTTTATGTCGGGCTCGTCCTGCCAGATGCTGCATCGCTGCAGCGAACTGACGAAGCCTCCAAGCATGTTGAGGATGTGCTTCTCAAGACGCCTGGCGTCCAGAGCGTCGTCAGCGTCAATGGCTTCAGCCTGCTCAGTTTTACCCAGAGCACCTATACCGCGTTTTATTTCGTTACTCTCAAACCCTGGGATCAGCGCAAGAGCAAGGATGAGCAGTACACGGCCATCCAGCAGCACGTTGCCATGGGCCTGATGGGCGTTCGAGAAGGACTCGCCTTCTCCTTCCCGCCACCTGCCATTCCCGGTGTTGGTACATCGGGCGGTGTATCGGCAGTGCTCGAAGATCGCTCCGGAGGATCGCAGCAGGTCCTGACTGACAACGTCAACAAATATATGGCGGCACTGCACAAGCGGCCGGAGATCGCCAGCGTGATCACCACCTACGTGCCGAACGTTCCGCAGATCTATGTCGACGTCGACCGCGCCAAAGCAATTCAGGAAGGCGTAAGCCTCAGCGATGTCTACCAGACGCTGCAAACCTTCATGGGCGGCAACCTGGTGAACTACTTCAACCGCTTCGGGCGACAGTGGCAGACGTATATCGAAGCGGAAGGTTCTTCGCGCACGAACATCAAGAATATCGATCAGTTCTATGTGCAGAACGCGAAGGGAGACTCCATTCCTCTCTCGTCTCTGACGACGATCAAGCGAATCACCGGGCCCGAGTTCACCATGCGCTACAACGAATACGAAGCTGCCCAGCTCATCGTCAGCGCAAAGCCAGGCTACAGCTCCCAGCAGGCAACGGACGCGATGGAAGAGGTCTTCCGCGAGACCATGCCGCGAGAGATGGCGCTGGACTATCAAGGCATGACTTTCCAGGAGCAGAAGGCCGCTCAGGGAGTCTCGTCTACCACGATCTTCGGAATCTCGCTGCTGTTCGTCTTCCTGATCCTGGCGGCACAGTACGAGAGCTGGTCGCTGCCCTTCAGTGTGCTGCTCAGCACGCCGATCGCTGTCTTCGGCGCGTTCCTCGCGCTGTCTTTGCGTGGACTGGAGAACAATGTCTATGCGCAGATCGGCCTTGTCATGCTCATCGGGCTGGCCGCGAAGAACGCCATTCTGATCGTGGAGTTTGCGCGCAGCGAGTACCAGAGCGGCAAGACGATCTATGATGCCGCACTGGCCGGCGCGCAACTCCGTCTCCGTCCCATCCTGATGACGGCGTTCGCCTTCATCCTGGGTTGCATTCCGCTGTGGATGGCGAGCGGCGCGGGCGGCATCTCCCGACGGGTGCTGGGCACAGTGGTGATCGGCGGCATGCTGGCTTCGACGATCATTGCGATCTTTATCGTTCCGGTGACGTTTGCCGTCGTGGAACGCCTCACGCACCGCTTTGCGAGCAGGGCGGAGCGCAGGGAACGCCGCGAGATGGTACATCACGGAGATGGAATATGAGAAAGCAAGGCATCACTGCGGCCATCGGTTTCGCGTCGCTGCTGCTCTCCGGCTGCACAGTCGGGCCGAAGTACAAACGCCCGGCGATCAACGCGCCCACGGTCTACCGCGGCGCGGAGGCCAGCGGCAACACGCACACCAGCGAGACGCCGCACGACCTGAATGGGACTCCATTGCAGGGGCAGGCCGGCAATACCAATACCGCCGCGCTCTCGCTCGGCGATGAGAAGTGGTGGGAGGTCTTCGGCGATCCGCAACTGCAGGATCTGATTCGCACCGCGCTGAAGCAGAACTATGACGTAGGGATTGCCGCGGAACGCGTGCTGCAGTCGCAGGCGCAACTCGGCATCACGCGGTCGCAGGAGTTCCCGCAGATCAATGGAAGCGGCGGGTACACGGCGCAGCGTTATCCTTCGGCGCAGTTCGGCGGGCTGGGTTCTTTCGTCACCCACCTCGGCCAGCTCGGGCTGTCGTCTTCCTGGACCCTCGATTTCTGGGGGCAGTACCGCAACGCCACCAAGGCGGCGCGCGCGCAATTGCTATCCAGCGAGTGGGCACAGCGTGGCGTGATGGACACCGTGATCCTGAATGTCGCGACGGGCTACTTCCAGTTGCGCACACTGGATCTCGAGCTGGAGATCTCGAAGCGCACGCTTGCCTCCCGGCAGGAGTCGCTGAAGCTCACTCAGACTCTCGAAGCAGGCGGCAACGTCAGCCTGCTTGACGTGCGTCAGGCCGAAGAACTGGTCAACGCTGCCGCTGCTAATATTACGGACACCGAGCGGCAGATTGCGCAGGAAGAGAACGCCCTGCAGACCCTGCTTGGTCAGAATCCCGGGCCGATCGCGCGCGGGCTTCCTATTGACCAGCAGCCGCGCATGCCGGTTGTTCCGGCGGGACTGCCGTCATCGCTCATTGAGCGGAGGCCGGATATCCGGCAGGCGGAAGAGCAGCTCATCGCGGCAAACGCGCAGATCGGCGTTGCGAAGGCGGAGTATTTCCCTGCCATTTCCCTCACAGGGCAAGTCGGTACAGCCAGCAACGCGCTGAACACCCTCTTTCAGGACTCGACCTTCGCTTACACCTATGGTGCGGCGGTTACGCAGCCCATCTTCAATGCCGGCCGCATTCGCAGCAATGTCCATTTCACAGAGGCGCAGGAGCGCGAGGCAGTCCTCACTTATAAAAAGACGATCGCTCAGGCATTCCAGGACGTTTCCAATGCTCTTGTCGCGTACCAGAAATTCCGCGAATTTCGCGAGCAGCAGGAGCACTTTGTCACCGCATCGCGCGAGGCTGTGGATCTCTCCAACATGCGCTACACGGGTGGCTACTCCGGCTATCTCGAAGTGCTCACAAACCAGGCCGCTCTCTTCCAGGGCGAGCTCACTCTTGCATCTGCTCGCGAGGAGGAGATGCTCTCGCTGGTGCAGCTCTATAACGCGCTCGGCGGAGGATGGCAGCAGTAACCAGCGTTCAGCAAAGGAAGTAAGAGGCCGCTCCGGGAATCCCTCCGGAGCGGCCTCTTTTCCTTTGTGCATTCCCATCTTGGGACAAGCCGTTCCCGGGCATGTGCCACTTTGGTGGCATATTGCGGCTATAACGCTCCATTTCTGCACAAGCTGGCACTTTTGTGGAACGGGAAGCAGGAACCAAGCTTGCCATAATGACCCCACTGCGAGCTGCAAATTCTTTCCATATCGACTCGCGAACCGGGCTCACACACAGACGTGAAAAAGTCCTGGGTGTGAGTTTGTAACTCACCCAACCACTCGCAGCGCTTCACCAGGCTCGCGGTGGAGATGGATGGCAAGCTGGCTATGTCTCGCTACTTTTCTGCATTTGCCCAAGTGCTCGCGGCGCTTCCTCTGGCCGCCGCAGGATTTTTCACTGTAAGCACAGCCTCCAGCGCCGACGCACAGGCGCTGCCGCGCATTAAGGCGCCGGTGGAAAGTTCTTCGCTGGTTGCCATACCCGGTGAAGTGCATCCGTGGGCGCGCGCGGAGTTCGATCGCGGCCCCGCGCCGGCAAATCTGAATGGGCATCTATTATTGGTGCTGAAGCGTTCGCCGCAGCAGGAGACGGCGCTGCATTCGTTGCTCGCCTCGCAACAGGATCCGAAGTCGCCGAATTATCACAAGTGGCTGACGCCGCAGGAATTCGGAAAACGCTTTGGCGTCGCGGACTCCGACGTTCAGACCGTGACCGGCTATCTCTCCGGCCAGGGAATGCGCGTCGGCCGTGTCTACGACAACCGCCTGGCAATCGAAGTGGGCGCCACCGCGGCCCAGATTCGCTCTGCCTTTCACACGGAAATCCACACGTATTCGGTAGCCGGTAAGACCTACTACGCCAACAGCACGAATCCGCAGATTCCCTCCGCACTGCGCGGCGTTGTCGCCGGCTTCGCTTCGATGAACAACTTCCATATTGCAGGGGGTTCTGGAGCGGGCGCACAGGCGACTTATAACCCCGCAACCCATACGCTGAAGCCGCTCTACACCATCACGGCGACCAATCCGGATACCTATGGCGTCTCGCCGGCTGACCTGGCGGCCATCTACGGAATTCCGGCCAGCACCAGCACTCAGGGCGGCCTGGGCGGCAAGAACGTCAACGTCGGCATCGTGGGCGACTCCGATATCAATGTCAGTTACGTGAACAACTACCGCAGCATCTTCGGACTCGGGGCAAATACTCCGATTGTCGTTGTGGACGGCAACGATCCGGGCGTGAATGGCGATGCATACATCGCATACAAGCAAATCGAATTGGTGGGCGCGGTTGCTCCGAATGCGAACATCTACTATTACAACTCGGCCACCACCGACTACGATTCCGGCATTTACTTTGCGCTGGAACGCGCAGTGTCAGATAACCAGGTGCAGGTGCTGCTGAATGGCTTCCAGGAGTGCGAAACAGCCATCGGCGACGGCGGCATGGAACTGGTCAACATGGTGGCGGAGCAAGCAGCGGCCCAGGGGATGACGTTCGTCGCCGCGGCAGGCAATACCGGCTCGGCGGGATGCGAAGTACAGGGCACCACGGGTACGGCAACATCAGGTTATGCGGTGAACGGATTTGCAACCTCTCCCTACCTGACCGCAGTAGGAGGAACGGACTTCTATTACGGCACGCTCACCCCTCCATCCCTCTACTGGAGCATTATCAACCTGGGATATTGGTCTGCGCTGAGTTATATCCCGGAGCAGGCATGGAACGACAGTTACCCGAACTACACCAACCTTGTCACGGGGACATCGGCGCCATCCGTGAAGTTAGCGGGCGGGGGCGGTATCAGCACTGCGGGTCTCGATGGGATCTCCACTCCTCAACCGATTCCATCCTGGCAACTCAGCAACGCGAACGCCAAGGCAATCAGCAGTACGAGCCGCATCATCCCTGACGTCTCGTTCTTTGCCGGCAGCGGAGCGAATGATACCGAAGGCTATAACAGCGCAGCCTACATGTTCTGCATGCAATCTGCGGATTGTCAGACCGGCGGGACTCCGCAATTTTCTTATTCCGGAGGCACAGAGGCATCAAGTGCTGTCTTCGCCGGCGCGGTTGCGCTGGCGGTGGAGCAATATAACGCCGGCTCGCGCTTCGGGCTCGGCAACGTGAACCCGACGCTGTATTCAATATTCAACACCATTACCTCGCACGACATCACGCGCGGCAACAATGAGCTGTCGTGCAATTCTGGTACGCCGAACTGCGCACTGAACGGCAGCAACTACGTCATGACCGGTTACGCGGCTGGCACCGGCTACGATGCTGCGACCGGCCTAGGCAGCTTTAATATTCTTAGCTTTGTTACGAATTATAAGCCGGCCAACACCACTCCAAGTTCCGTTGCGCTCACGGTCACGGACGCCAACGGCCTCGCACTCCCCGCGTGCACTGTGAACGGTGTGAGCTCGCATTGCACCACGCACAGCGCCTGGATGAAGTTTAAGGTTGCCACCACACCTTCGGCGGCCACCGGCGATGTCGCCATTTTCGCGTCTACCCCGCTTCAGTCGGAAGCTGCCGTGGACACCCTGACCCTGAGCGGCGGCACCGCCTCCGATACATGGAACCTGCTGCCGGGCGGCACCTACAACCTCTACGCGCGCTATGCCGGGAACAGCACCTACGCGCCGAGCATCACGGGCACGCCGTACAACATCAGCGTCCAGCCGGAAAGCTGCCAGATGGTCGTGTACGGACATAATGTGAACGTCGGTACGACCACCAGCGTCCCCTATGGCACGCCCGTTTACATCACGGTTGAGCCATACTCTGCGGCAACCACAAACAATGTCGGCATTCCTTCCGGCTCCATCAACGTCACCGACGGCGGCACACTGATTACAACGCTTCCGGTCAACTCAGAAGGCGCGACAACGTTCAGCTCGAACCTGCTTGCTTTTGGCTCGCACTCCATCATGCTTACATACCCGGGAGACGCGAGCTTTAACGCCTGCTCCACGGGCAATTTCCCTGTTCAGGTGGTATCGGCGTCGACTAGGACCAGCCTCAACGCACCAGATACGGAGCTTTACAGCACAACGGGCGGCATTGCAGTCACGGCGGTCGTTAAATCCTCGACGACGCCCAGCAACGGCACAGCACCGGCCGGAACGGTTACGTTCCATACAGCCACACCGAAGACGTTCACGGTAGTCCCCGGCTTTGATACGAATGGAAATGCGATCGCAACCGCCAGCACTACAATCAGCGTTGCCGAATTGCCGGCCGATGGTCTGATCTATGCGACGTTTACTCCTACAAACTCTAACTATCTGGGGTCGACTTCGACTTCGGTTGCATTTACGTCCAGGCCGCCCAAGAACAACGACACTCCCTCCAGCACCACATTCACCATCACCGATAACAACGGGACTTACAACACAGGAGGCTCACTGAGTTTCCCGGCGCAGGATTCCCTCACCTTGAATATCAAGGTAACGGGCAATACGCCGTCGAACTCCTACGTATTGATCTACGCGAACGGTATTCTCCTATGCACGCCGGCTGGAATCGTTCCGAGTAACAATGGCACCGTATCGTTCACCATCCCCCAGATTAACGGTTTTGTTGGACTGCCTTCCGGCTTGGTGCAATTGAGTGTCGTTTACGCTGGCTGGACGCATAGCAATGACGGCAGCAACGGCGTCGTGCAGTCCGAGCCTTCATCCGCTAATGCGCAGATCACAATCGTCGATGACCGCACCGGCGCCGACTTCTCGCTGCAGTCGGATACAACCGTGAACCAGGCGGCGCCGCTCGTCTCTCCGACAACGACGGCCAGTTACAATCTGCGTCTCACCTCGCTCTATAACTTCCAGAGCGCCTACGGATCCACAGCCATCACGCTGAGCTGCAAGGTTGTGGGCTACAGCCTTGCCGGCGTCCGCTCCACACCTGCCGGCCTGGGCTGCGGCTTCAACAGCACGCTGACCGCGACAACGGCCAGCGTCACCCTCGGCGGCACCGGCTATGCCTCGCAGGCACTCTACGTCGGCGCGACTACCGGCTATGCAGTTGCGGCAAACAGCACACCGGCGCAGCCTGCCGGACGCTGGTGGCTGGCAGCCGGCGGCGGCACCACTCTCGCATGCATCTTCCTGTTCGGATTGCCGGCGCGGCGACGCAAGTGGCAGTCCCTGCTGGCGGCCTGCGTGCTGCTGGCGGCAGGGTTCGGGATCACAGGTTGCGGTGCTACGTTAGCTACCAAGGACCCGGGCTACGGCACCCTCACCGGCGGATCCACTAGCGGCCAAGCAGGCAGCGGCACGCCGGTTCCGGCGGGCACCTATACGGTAATGGTGACGGCGACCACGACCGCCAACACCACCATCACGCACACCCTGCCGGTGCAGGTGCTGGTGGGAGCCAACAACTAACACTGCAATCCGCATAGGGAAAGGCCGCGCTCCACGAAGCGCGGCCTTTCCCTATTGCGCGGTTTATTTTGCGCGTTGCACCGTCACATACGAGCGGCCTTCATAAAAGCGGTATGTCCCCGGTGCCGGCGTGTCGAGCACCTGCAGCGGCATGGGTCGATGCAGCTCGGCATCATGGCGGCTGCCCACATTCACGAGCTCATGCGCACCCAGATCCATGACTACGAAGCGATCGTTCTGGATGAAGCCCACGCCATACGCGCCGGGCGCCAGTCTCTTTCCTTCGGTGCCGTCTCGTATTTCGAGCGGTACTTCAGTGATCAGGTACGCCTGATAGCGCTGCTGGATTCCGCTTGAATAGCCCGAAGTATCCACCAGGGCCATCAGCGTAAACATGCCATCGGCGTAGCGGATACCACCACTGTTGCGCATCTGCACCGCCGCGCTCTGACCACGGAAGAACACCTGCGCGGGCATCAGGGTTGCCATATCGGCCGCCTTCAGCACGCCGGGTTGTGCGGCCGCGGCGCCCGCCGGCTGCGCAGAAAGGCGCCATCCAGCCGCTCCCAAAGTGACCGCCAGTATGCCTGCCAGAGCCACGCGTCGTGACACCGCTCTCGTCTTGTTCATGCCGATAGCTTAGAGCAGATCCCTCTCGCTGTGCGCCAACTGGACTTGAGAATCCAATCGCTGATCGTTACGGCGCATCCTATTACGAGCCGACTGGCAAGGAGCGCTATGCCGATTCGTCTTACCGGACGCAACCTGACTCGCGAGGAGGGCCCTACGCCTCCGCAGGTGCAGCAGGACCTGGAGCGTCCCACCGCGACCCAGATCTACGCGCAAGTGGCGAAGAATGCGCGCCAGGAGCTGCGCCGACCCGCTCTCAACCTGGCCGTATCCGGATTCGCAGGTGGTATCACGATGGGTCTCACCGGACTGGCCACCGCAATTGCGCAAGCCGAACTGGGCACTAGCGGTGTAGCGCAATTTGTCACGAACATGCTCTACCCCATCGGGTTTATCGCCGTCATTCTCGGCCGCGCGCAGCTCTTTACGGAAAACACGCTCTATCCGGTGGCGCTGGTGCTCAGTGAACGCCGCCACTATTTCGCCACGCTCCGCCTGTGGGCCATCGTGCTCGTGAGCAATTGCCTGGGCACGCTGGCATTTGCCGTTCTCGCCGTCCGTTCCGATGCGTTGCGGCCAAAGTATGTCCAGAGCCTGATCGGTATCGGACTCGATGTTGCCAATCATCCGGCGGCTACTATCTTCTGGAGCGCCATCATCGGCGGCTGGATCATCGCACTTGTGGCGTGGCTGGTCAGCGCCAGTCATTCGATCAGCGGATCGATGATGCTCATCTGGCTGCTGGCTTTCGTGGTCGGTCTCGGCCACTTTGCCCATTCCGTTGCCAGCAGCGGAGAAGCGCTTTCGGCAGTGCTTGGCGGCCGGCTCCCGGTCGGCAGCTACTTTCACTGGCTATGGGCCGCAGTGCTCGGCAATATCGTGGGCGGCGTTGGACTGGTCACCCTACTGGAGTACGGCCAGACAGTGGAAGAGTGAGTCACAGCCGGAATCAATGCAGGGGGTGGCCGCTCTGCTTCTGCAGCAGGGATTTGCGCACTGCAGCGAAGCGCTCGGGCGGATTGTCCATCAGGGAGTGCTCGACCGCGCGCCTATAGCCGCCGGTCCAGATCGTGTACATCACGGCCAGCGCGCAGCCCACACCGAAGACAAAGCCAAAGAAGATGCCGATCATGATGCTCCACAGCTCGCTCATCGTTCTTCTCCTCGCGTTAGAGAGATCTGTACATCACCAGCGCATCCACATAGCCGAGTGTCGGATGCAGGAACGCTCCGGGCAGGCATCCGACAGTGTCGAAGCCGAGTGACGACCATAGCTTCACAGCGCGCTCATTGGTGCTGACAACGAAGTTGAACTGCATTGCGCGGAAACCGCTCTCGTGTGCCCGATCCAGAGAGTGAAGACACATCGCTCGCGCAACGCCCCGGCCGGTCGCATGTTGTGCGGTCACGTAGCCGCAGTTGGCCACGTGCGAGCCCCCGCCTCTCTGGTTGGCGCGAAGGTAGTATGTGCCGAGAATTGCGCCCTCCTCTTCGGCGACAAAGACCTCATGCGTCGGCGCGAACCAGTATGCCACCGCATCTTCCCGGCTGATATCGCGCGGCGGGGTGTAGGTCTCGCCGGCACGCAGCACCGGCTCCAGGATTTCCCAGATCGCGTCCTCGTCCTCGCTGCCTGCAGTGCGAATCAGCATTGTCCTCTTTCCCTGCGTCAGAGACAGGAACGCCTCGCTCGACCATGAGCGAGGCGTTCCTGCATTATGGATCCCGATTAGAGCTGGTTCATCTTCTGGAGGAACTCTGCGTTGTTCCGCGTCTTGAACTGGCGGTCCACCAGCAGCTCCATCGCCTCCACCGGCGACAGTGGATTGAGGACCTTGCGCAAAATCCAGATGCGCTGCAGATCTTCCTTCGGGATGAGCAGCTCTTCCTTTCGGGTGCCGGATCGCTGGATATCGATCGCCGGGAAGACACGCTTGTCCACCAGCTTGCGGTCCAGAATGATTTCCATATTGCCGGTGCCCTTGAACTCTTCGAAGATCACCTCATCCATGCGCGAGCCCGTATCCACCAGGGCGGTCGCGATGATGGTGAGCGAGCCGCCTTCTTCGATATTGCGGGCTGCGCCGAAGAAGCGCTTCGGCCGCTGGAGCGCGTTCGAATCGACACCGCCGGAGAGCACCTTGCCGGATGGCGGAACGATCGTGTTGTAAGCGCGCGCCAGGCGGGTGATCGAGTCGAGCAGGATAACTACATCGCGCTTGTGTTCGACCAGACGCTTCGCCTTCTCGATCACCATCTCAGCTACCTGAACGTGGCGCGCCGCCGGCTCATCAAAGGTGGAGCTGATGACCTCTCCCTTCACCGAGCGCTGCATGTCCGTAACTTCTTCCGGGCGTTCGTCGATCAGCAGCACGATCAGCGCAATCTCGGGATGATTGGTCGTGATCGAATTCGCGATCGACTGCAGCAGCATCGTCTTGCCGGTGCGCGGCGGAGCGACAATCAGCCCGCGCTGCCCCTTGCCAATCGGCGTCAGCAGGTCCATCACGCGCCCGCTGGTGTTTTCATGCACCGTTTCCATGCGGACACGCTCTTCGGGATAGAGCGGCGTCAGGTTGTCGAACAGGATTTTGTTGCGCGTCTCTTCCGGCGATTCGAAGTTGATAGCTTCAATCTTGACGAGCGCAAAATATTTCTCGCCCTCGTGCGGCGGGCGCACATTGCCGCTGATGGTGTCGCCGGTCTTCAGATCGAATTTGCGAATCTGCGACGGCGAGACATAGATGTCGTCCGGGCCGGGAAGATAGTTGTAGTCGGGAGAGCGGAGAAAGCCGTAGCCGTCCGGCAGGATTTCAAGAACGCCCTCGGCGAAGATGTGGCCTTCCTTTTCGCTCTGGGCCTGGAGGATTTTGAAGATCAGGTCCTGCTTGCGAAGCCCACTGGCCCCGGGGATTTCAAGTGTGCGAGCGATGCGGCTCAGCTCAGTAATGTTTTTTTCTTTCAGTTCTGCGATAGTCACAATTCACCTGCGGTAGGAGGTTAGGAAGGGAAATTCGAAGTTGGATGGGAAGGTGTAAATCAGGAAGGGTGGTACGGTGTTGGCTTGAAAGCGGCTCGCCGCAGCGAGCGTCCGCGCTTATGCTGCGCGGCGCTGCTGCGAAACCTGCTCCGAGACTGCTTTCACGTTCTCACTCTCGCCGATGGGGCTTGCCTGGTGGAACCGCACCAATACTTCGTTCGTCGTGTCCTGCAGGCGGGTGTTCGGCTTGTGAAGCTTACGGGTGGCCTTTGAGGCCAGTTGACAGAGCTGGTAACGATTTGAAATGTGGGTAAGAGCCCCATAGATCAGCTCGGAACGCATGAAGATTCCTCTCATTCCTTTGCGGTGCGGTCCCCCATGAGCTTTCCATTGGAAGCCGACACCTCGGTATATGTTGCTTTGCTTCGTTTCTAATGACGCAAAACCCATCCAGAAGGATGCAGAAATGCGCCACACCTGACAGCCTTTACTCTCAATTTGAATGATGCTTTGGATCCGGCAACTCGACGTGCGGCAACCGCGCTCGGGCAAATTCGGCCAAGGACCTGGATTCCACCCACGCGACAAACCTTTGTCTTTGTAAGGTGACGGAGAACAAATTCACCTGGCAGAATCGACATTATCGTTAACACCGGATGAGGTCAACACTTTTTTCATAGGTCGTGCAAACATCTATCCACAATTGTGTAAGAAATCCGTAAACACTTGATTGTGTGAAACTTGTTGGCGGGTGCTCTTTTAGCTGCGACCAGGGCAGATTCAGCAGCGTAAACGTTTTATCCCGAATTTCTCCTGAAAACCATAGATCCCGTCTCAGCTCCAGTAATTTCGGTCGAGCGTCCGGTACTGGATCGCCTCAGCGAGATGCTGGACGGTAAGTGTCTCGGCTCCCTCGAGATCTGCAACCGTCCGCGCGACTTTTAGGATGCGATCGTGGGCCCGCGCGCTGAGTCCCTGCTGCTGCATGGCGCGCTCCAGCAGGCGGTCCGCTTCGGCAGGCAGCTCGCACCACTGGCGAATCTGGCGCGTGGTCATTTGTGCATTGGAGTAAAGAGACTCGTCGCGAAAACGCTCGTGCTGCCGCACGCGTGCCGCCAGCACTCGCGCGCGAATCTCGGCGGAGCCCTCGTTGGCCTGGCCGGCGCGCAA
The DNA here is from genome assembly GCA_036376445.1 of Acidobacteriaceae bacterium. Taxonomy (GTDB): domain Bacteria; phylum Acidobacteriota; class Terriglobia; order Terriglobales; family Acidobacteriaceae; genus KBS-83. The sequence goes on along the minus strand of DASVAI010000242.1, from coordinate 2,302 downwards.
TTCCCGGTACTGCACGGCCGGTACCTCTATATGGATATCGATGCGGTCCAGCAGCGGGCCCGAAACGCGCGAGACATACCGCTGCATCATGGGCGGGGTGCACTGGCATTCGCGGCTCTTGTCGTTGAAGTAGCCGCAGGGACACGGATTCATCGCGGCGGCGAGCATGAAGCGCGCAGGAAAACTCAGCGACATCGAGGCGCGCGCGATGGTCACAGTGCCGTCTTCGAGCGGCTGGCGCATCACCTCCAGCACGTTGCGCGGAAACTCCGGGAGCTCATCCAGAAAAAGCACGCCGTTGTGCGCGAGGGAAACTTCGCCGGGACGCGGCACGGCGCCACCGCCGATCAGCCCGGCATCGGAGATCGTGTGGTGCGGCGAGCGGAATGGCCGCTGCGTCACCAGACCGGATTCTGTATCCAGCACGCCGGCGACTGAGTGGATCTTCGTCGTCTCCAGCGCCTCGGAGAACGTGAGGGGCGCTAGTATCGATGGCAGCCGCTTGGCCAGCATTGTCTTGCCCGAACCCGGCGGCCCGATCATCAGGATGTTGTGGCCGCCGGCGGCGGCAATCTCCAGCGCGCGCTTGGCGATGGTCTGCCCTCGCACATCCTTGAAGTCGGAGGAATAATGCTGTTGCGCGTCGAGCATTTCGCTCGACCGTACGCGATACGGTGCGGTCTGAATGCCGCCGTTCACCGCCGCGTTCAGCAGCTCACGTGCCTCCGGCAGCGAGGCGACCGGATACACATTCAGTCCTTCGACCACAGCAGCTTCCGGCGCATTTGCCGCAGGCACAATGATGTTCGCAATCCCGCGCTCTCGCGCCGCCACTGCTATGGGCAACATGCCGGGCACGCCGCGCACACTGCCGTCCAGCCCAAGCTCGCCTACAGTCAGGAACTGGCTCAGATCACGATTTTCGAGCGCGCCGTACGCGCCCAGGATGCCGACAGCAATCGGCAGATCGAATCCGGAGCCCTCCTTCTTCAGATCGGCGGGCGCCAGATTGATGGTGATGTGCGTGGCGGGAAGCGAAAAACCGGAGTTGCGGATGGCAGCGCGCACGCGGTCGCGGCTCTCGCGCACCGCGGCATCCGGCAGCCCGACTGTGGAGAACCGCTCCTGTTGCTCCTGAATGCCGGAGAAGTCCACTTCCACATCGATGATGTGCGCGTCGATGCCGTATACTGCAGCACTCAGCGCCTTGAAGAGCATGGGCCCGCCTGTTCTCCGTCGAAAAGCCGAGTATAGCCAGCGGTGCATACGCGAAGGCAGGCCACAAAGGTTGCAGAACAGCGGATACCGCAGAGAAGAGCAGACAAGGCGGATAAATGCAGACGAAACCAGCGATAGGAGAACGCGAGTCCGCGGTTCTCTGCCGTTGCCTGAGGTTGTGTGCCTTTGTCTACTGTTGTCCGCTGTTGCCTTCCCCTTGCTACCATAGCCAGTCGTGAAAACCTCGCTGTTCGATCTCTACAAAGTCGGCATTGGGCCTTCCAGTTCGCACACCATGGGTCCTATGCGTGCCGCGCGCACCTTTCTGCTGGAGCTTCAGGCGCGCGATCTTCTCGCTGCCACCGTCGAAGTCCACGTTGACCTTTATGGATCACTCGCGCTCACGGGCAGTGGCCATGGCACGGATCGCGCCGTCATCCTCGGGCTGCTTGGGGAAGAGGCGAGCAGGATCGATCCGGACAAGATCGACAGCAAGCTCGAAGCAATCCAGCTCTCTTCCACGATTGCCTTACTGGGCGGCCACAGGGTTCCTTTCCGGCAGGAACAGCACATCGCCTTTCATCGCAACCAGATGATCCCGCCAGGAGCGCGCACGCAGCATCCGAACGGGATTCGCTTCACCGCATCCGATGTCACCAGCAACACGCTCTTCACCGCCACGTATTTTTCCATCGGCGGTGGCTTCATCGTTGAAGACGGCGCGGACATCCATTCAACACCCATGATGACCACCACTTCCCTGCCCTATCCGTTTCACAGCGCAGCAGAGCTGCTGGAGATGGCGACGCGCGACAATCTCCGCATTCATGAGCTGATGATGTGTAATGAATGTGCCCGCCGCGGTGGCACACCGGAAGCGGCCGAATCGGTGCGGCGCGACATCCTCCACATCTGGGACGTGATGCAAAGCTGCGTCGTGCGGGGGCTTGCGACGGACGGCATTCTTCCGGGCGGCCTGCGCGTGCGCCGCCGCGCAAAACGGCTGGCGGCACGTCTGCAGCAGCAGGCAGCAGCGGGCAAGGGCACCGGCGATCCGCTGGCGCCGCTCGACTGGGTGACGATC
>DASVAI010000235.1:0-2379 GCA_036376445.1 Acidobacteriaceae bacterium | reverse complement strand
GGCTGTCCATTGGTGACCTCGCCCACGCGGTTCGACACCGCAGCGACGCGATCATGTAGGTACATCTGGCGCGCGGCGACGTAGACCATCTCGCGTTTGTCTTTTCGCAGATGCTTGCAGCCGCCCGCAAAGAGGAGCGGGAACACCAGAAGCAGGGCAGGAAGCCTGGCCGCATTGTGCCGAAAACGAGCGACGAACAGATTTGAAAATCGCGTCAACACAGCCAAGGGGATCTACTTGAGGATAGCAGCAATGCTCAGGCCTCAACAGTCCCAGGGGTTAACTCCAAGCGCAACCCGATCAGTGCGCTGCAGCAATCGAAGTAGCTTGCACAGGGTCCGTTCCCGTCTGGCTCGAAATGACGGAGTCGAGATAGCCGGCATTGGTCGCATTGATTGTGTATCCCTGAAGATCCGGATTCCCGCCGAAATTCACCGCAAAGACAAACTGCTTGGTGTTGTCTTCCACCAGCATCTGAGGGTTGGTGCCTGCGTTGAAAGTGCTGCCTAACGCCGTAAGGGCGAGTCCACTGCTGGGGGATGTGATCGAGTATCCGGAGATCACGCCCGTGCTGCCGCTTGCGGTCTGCCGGTTGACGACGTAGACGTAACTGCCGCCCGTAAACGGAAGGATGGAGTAGGGCGCCAGACCGCCAGTTCTGAACGGGGAGCCAGTAATCTCCTGCTTGGTGGCATAGTTGAATACGCGCAACCCGCCTGTGTTGGCGTCGCTGCTTGTTGCACCGACGGCCACGGTTTCTCCGATATAGAAAAGGCGCGGAGCCGTGGCGCCGGAGGGGATCGGGTCAAAGGCCACGGATAGGGCCGCCCCGCCTGTGCCCTTCACGCCCAGCGTTCCCACGCTTCCGAAGGGATTTGAAAGACCCGAGTTGAAAGGAATCGTCGCCGTCCCGCCTGATCCGAGCGCGACCAGCACGTTCGTGTTGTCAGGAGAGATTGCGAGCTGCCTCACTCCCGAACTTGGCAATGCAACCGGCTGTTCCTGATTCGATTGCAGTACACCCGTGCTCGGATTCACGTGGGTGGCGAAGAGATTCGATGTGCCCGAAAAGCCCTCGACCAGCCAGGAGTTGGTCGAATCAACCTGCATGGCTGTGGCCGGGTCGGAAGAAATAGGCTGACCTGAATTGCCGGCCGTGAGTTGGCCCGACGAAGCGTCGATGGTGTAAACGAAGATGCCGCCCAGCGTGCTCACGTACAGGAAGGCGTTGTTCGGAGCAACAGTGATGGCGATCGGCGCCGCAGCAAGTTTGCTCGAAGCGCCAAGCGCCGTCACAGTACCAGCTTTCACATACAACCCGGCAATCTCATTCGTGGCCGCATTGATGACGTAGATGTTGCCGCTGCTGAGCGTCGTGCCACCACCGCCATTCCCGCCTCCTCCGCCGCCGTTGGAAGGTGCTTTCCAGAACCCGCTGCAACCGGTCAGGCACAGCGCCGCCAACGCCAGGCACACCCAATAACGCGTCCTCATGGCCGCTCCTTCTCCACACTCATCCCGCTTATCTGTTCTAGCCTAACGCTTGCCGGCGCATCTGTCCTCAAGCCAGTAGACAAGGTTTTCCCAATTTGCTAACTGCTGCAATGACGCCGCCGATCTCGAAACCGCTCAATCGGTGTGACGAACAGAAGACTTCCCCCGAGCCTCCCAGACCAGCCGTGCGGCAGTGACGTCTTCAATGGCCATTCCCACGGATTTGGAGATGATTCGCTGATCGCGAGGAATCTCAGCAGCATGCGGATCAGCCAGAATTTCGCCGAGATCGGCATGGACCTTTGCGCCTGAGAGCAGCACATCCCCGGACTCCCGCTCGACGCACGATCTGGATTCACCCACGATGAAGCTGGAGAGCATGGCGTCATCGTCGATTTCGCGAATGCTTGCGCCGGTTGCGCCGACGGCGAGGACGAGCGCATTGGGCTTCAACAGCTTCCCTCGCAGCACCGGAGTCTGCGCGGAGGTCGCGGTCAGCACCACGTCCGCCGCAGAAGCTTCTTCGATGGAGGCGGAGGTTGCGCCGACCTCGTCGGCCAGTTTCTTCGCGTTCGCGGGCGTGCGGCTCCAAATGCGGACTTCGCTCATCTCAGGCCACACATGCCTAAGCGCGGCTATGTGTGCGCGCGCCTGCACGCCGGAGCCGAGGATTCCGAAACTTGTCGGTGGGGATTCGAAATGGGCGGGGGCCAGCGCGGCGTAAGCAACTGCGGAAACCGCTGCGGTTCGCATTTCGGTGATGAGGCGCCCGTCCATCACTGCAAGAGGCTCTCCGGTGGCGCGGCTTAGCAGTTCAATGATGGCCATGTGCGTGTGCAGCCCAAGCTCGTCGTTGCCTGGGTACCAGGTCACGGTCTTCACGCC
>DASVAI010000417.1:0-2663 GCA_036376445.1 Acidobacteriaceae bacterium | reverse complement strand
GAGAAGGTTTGGCGGACGCGTTCGGGCATGCTGTCGGAGGCCAAGTCGTGGCCGCAGTGGACGCAGAAGAGATCCGTCGGGCGTGCGCTTCGATGGCAGTTGCCGCAGGCGGCCGAGACCTGGCAGGCGCATTGCGGACAGAAGTGATAGTCGCTCTGGATGCGTGTGCCACATGCGGGGCAGCCGGAAACAAGGGGCTGACGCAGGAGGAAGTAGAGGACTGAGCCGACGCCGGCCGGCATGATGAAGCAGATGAGCATCCAGATCTGCGCGCTCATACCGCGGCGGGGCGCGTCCTTACTGACATAACCGATCATCAGCATGTAGAGGGCGGCGAGTGCGCTCCAGGTAATGGCGAAGTAGACGCGCATACCGAGCGGCGGACCGGGATGATGGCGATGCTGCGGAATGATGACCCAGTAGAGATACTGGGTGCCCACGATGGCGGCCGCCGCAAGGAACACAGACCACGAGGGAATCAGCTTCAGCTCGGAGCTGAAGGCGGTCGATTCGCTTTCTCGATGTGTGACCGTGGGTTCCATAAACAGTGCCTAGAGTTCAGACGGCGTCGCAGGCATGGAAAGTTTCTTCCAACAAGGGAAAGCTTGTCAGCAAAAATCAATGCCTGTGGTGATAACCATCGTGCTCGGACCGGCCGCGCCAGAGGATCACGAGCGCCGCAACCACCGACATCATCAGCAGGGTCGAGATGAGCGTGATCTGGAGCGGCAGATCGCCGAAGTGCTCACCGCTGGCGACGTCGTCGATGCTGTTCCACAGGGTGGGAGCGACCAGCACAATCAGCGCGCCAAGCGTAAACAGCGCAATGCCCAGAGTCCGGCGCCCAAGCTTCCCCTGCTCACGGCGAGTGTCGTTGGCGATGCGGATGGCGCGGCGAGTGCGCGCGACGATCGGCAGATGAGCGTTGGCGTCATGTCCGGCGATGGCGCGAACCAGAGTATCCGCGGGCTGCTCCTGAGGATTGTGGAAGGAATCCGCCATCAGCGTTCCTCCCCATTCGCAGACTGCAGGATGCGCGGCTTGAGCGCGGCGAGCCCGCGGTAGAGGCGGGACTTGACCGTGGAAAGGTGCGCGCGGGTGACCTTGGCGATCTCGTCGAGCGAGAGCTCCTCATGGAACCGCAGCACGAGTACTTCGCGGCTCAGCGGATCTAGCGTAAGCAGGGCGGCGGCGACGCGCTCGGAGTTTTCACGCATCAGGCAGAAGTCGAGCGGCGTGGGCTCGCTGGCTGCGGGCTCGAAGGGGCGCTCGTCGTCGGCTCCTTCGCAGAGCTCGTCCAGGCTCGTCATGGTGCGTTTGCGGCGAAAATCGATGACCAGGTTGCGAGCAATGGTGAAGAGCCAGGTATCGAAGCGGGCTGCACCGTGATACTGACTGCCGCGTTCGAGCACGCGCATCCAGGTTTCCTGGAAGAGATCTTCGGAGAGCTCGCGATTGCCGGTGAGATAGAGCAGATAGCGGAAGAGCCGATGCTGATAGGTGAGAATCAGCGTGTCGAGTAACTCAATATCGCGCTGCCGGAGGCCGCGGACGATAGCCAGATTTTCCTGCTGCTGCGCGGGTGACGCGAGCGGTAACGCAATTCCTTGAGCCACGGCCACTCCCTCGCCCTCATGGACGAGTGGATATGGCGACAGGACGCGTTTTTTTTTCGGGTTTGGCAGAAAAGCTATCTCCGCTTTACCCATGATATCGCTGGGGCGGGGCTTTCGGTTTGTTTCCCGCTGGGGCTTTGGGTGGTAATCGCCTGAAACAGGAAGGCTTAGGCGGTCTGAAGGTCCGTATCCTGAGCTTCGCTTGGTGTAAGCCGCAGAAAAGACGTTCGTTAGAGCAGGATCGAGCGGATTCGGGGTTCGAGGATGCCGCGGACGATAGACTCGGATATTGATGGAGATACTGTACGGACTGCATCCGGTGGAGGAGGCGCTGCGCGCCGGCACCCGGCGTTTCGATCATGTTGTGGTGGCGCGGGAGCGCCAAGACCAGCGACTGCAGGGGATTGTGAAGAGCGCCCGAGAGCGCGGCGTCCGGGTGCGGAGCGAGAGCCGCGAGCAATTGACGGCGCTGGCGCGCAATCCGGGGCACCAGGGCGTTGTGGCGTTTGTGCGGGAGCGGACGACGCTGGATCTGGAGGACCTGATGGCGGCAGATGGCGCAACGCCTCTGCTGCTGGCGCTGGATGGCGTAGAGGATCCGCAGAACCTAGGCGCGCTTCTGCGTTCCGCGGATGGCGCGGGCGTAACGGGTGTTCTGCTGACAGAGCGGCGGTCTGCGCCGCTGAGCGCGGTAGCGCTGAAGGCCTCGGCCGGCGCGGCGGAGCATGTGCAGATTGCGCGAGTCGTGAACCTGGTCCGCGCGCTGGAGCAGGTGAAGGCGGCGAACATCTGGTGTGTCGGTCTGGATGAGCGCGGCACCATGGACTACACGGAATATGACTTTACGACGCCGTGCCTGCTGGTGCTGGGGCGCGAGGGCGCCGGGCTGCACGACCTGGTGCGCCGGACATGCGATCACCTGCTGCGGATCCCGATGGCGGGGAAGGTGGCGTCGCTGAATGTGTCGGCTGCGGGGGCGGTGGTGCTGTATGAGGCGTATCGGCAGCGGCGGCAGCGAGTGGAGGGTGCGCCGAAGTCCGCGGCGGC
>DASVAI010000234.1:0-11523 GCA_036376445.1 Acidobacteriaceae bacterium | reverse complement strand
TCGCAGAGCTGAGCTTCACGAAGCGAACCCAACAGCCGCTTTCTCGGAAGCGGCTGTTCTTCTTTTAGAACGAGAACACCGGTCCGAACTGATACGACCAGTTCCCGCGGTTGATAAAGTTCTCATGCGAGAGCCAGCTCAGATACGGCGGTTCGCCAATCCCGGGCGCTGCCACCACATTCGTTCTGTAGCGAATCAGGTCCTCGCCAATGCCTGCGCGCAGCGCCACCGCATTCGATAGCTTGTAATCCCCGGTGAGGTTAACGTTCCATTCAAAATGCGTAATCGGCCCGAGTTGCGGCGGCGGATTCTCGACCACGGTTCCGGTCTGCACATAGCGGTCAGGGCCGAGTTGATTGTTCGGCAGCACCACGGTCGTTGGACTTGTCGTCAGAGCGCGGTCCCAGCGCATAAACCCTGGCCGCACCGCCACCCGCACTGCGTAGTTCGGGGTCTCATATCCACTACGGAAACCGAAGACCCCGCGCACAGCATTTCCGCCGGCGCGGTCGCTTGCCGCCGGGCTAGCATCCGGCTGATAACTCACATCCGCATCGAAGTCCACGAAGGGCATCAGGCGCGCCGAAAACTCAATGCCCGCTCCCGTCGTCACCGCGCGGCAATAGGTGCAGTCTGCCGTCGTTATCGCCAGAGATAAGCCATTCAGATGCGGAGAGATTTGAAAGCGCGGCAGGCTTCGGCGCCAGGCCAGTTCCTCATCCGAGGGAACGAAATGCTCGCCAAACCCGTCGTAAGGAATCGATGTGTCGGAGTGCTCGTAATCACGGTACCAGGGCTTGCGGCCGCGCAGCATGTTAGCGAACGATCGCGAAGGGTTGAGCGAGCCGCGCAAAATGTGCTCGGCTAGCCGATGTTTGTCGACATCGATCAGCCGCGGAGAAACGTCCTTGTCGATCCAGTCCTCCGCAAACAGCCAGAGCATCCCGACGGTGGGCGTCACGATGAAGTCCACCCACCCGGTGTTATTCGTATAGTGATCGCCAGGCTTAAAGTTGCTTGCGTCGCAGTGCTCCATGCACTTCGTGCCGTAGGTGAATCCGCCCTCGCTGCCGATGGCCGCTTCGCCGAACGGTCCAATCTCGGATTGGGTGCTGTATGCCGTCGTCCAAAGGAAGGCCAATGCACGGGAGCGCCAGTACCCCGGTTCGTTCCACCGGATGGGTGCCTGCACCTCGCTATTCTGAATCTCCAGGTACGCGCCGACGGAACCCTGCAGCGGGTGCCCCACGTAATTGACGACGAAGCTGTCCCCATCATTCCAGCGGCGCATATTGAACTGCTTCACCGAAGCGATGTAGTCGTGCCAGTACGGTTTGTGCGCAAGCTGAAAGCGCATGGTATCGTCGGTCGCCAACCGGAAGGTGTTCTCGATCACATTGAACTCGAGCGACTGCACGAGCAGTCCGCGCCAGTGATACCGCGGCACAAGCTTCTTCTCGGTGGCAGGATGCGAGGAGGGGTGCTCCTCCTGCCTTTCCGTTGTTAGTGCGCCGCCGAAGCTCGATGACGGCGCAATCGTGATCAAGAAAATGACAAGGCAGCGGCGCAATCCATGGAGTGTGCAAGAACGAGTCAGCAAATCCGCCTTCCGTAGATGGTGGCCATGCAGAGCGGCATCATTCTGCAATGGTTTTGAGTACGGTATTGGGATGCGAGAAGTTGCAGACCGCGTTCCGCAGCGGCTTGCGTCGTGATTTGCGGGCACGGCAAAAGGGCAGTGCGCTCACATCGCTGCCCTTCGCGGCATTCCTTATTGTTCCATCGTTATTCCATCGCGTGAAGTCAGGCGACCATTGTTTCCGCTACGGTCTCCTCGATCTCACGAGGTCCCAGCAACGGCCGGAAGCTGCCCGTTGCGGGATCCAGACAGTGAATCTCTCCCGTTGGTATTTCATACATCCAGCCATGGATGCGCACGCTGCCTCTCCGTAGTGCCCGCGCCACTGCGGGATGCGCGCTCAGGCTACGCAATTGCGCCATGACGTTCATCTCTGCAAGCACGCGCAGGCGCTCCTCCTCCGGCCACACGCGCGGATCCTGCATCACTCCGCGGAAGGCATGCGCCATCGGCCCGGCATGGCACAGCCAGGAGCGCAGCAGCGGCAGATCTTTCAGCCGACCCTCGTCCAGCAAAGAACGCATCGCGCCGCAATCGGAGTGTCCGCACACGATAATGTCCGGCACATGCAGCGCGTGTAGTGCGTATTCCACCGTAGCCGCGACCCCGCTGGCTGTCTCCTCTGGCGGGGGCACAAGGTTGCCGGTATTTCGGCAGCACAGAAGCTCTCCGGGAGCGCATTGCATGATCATCTCCGGCATTACGCGCGAATCGGAACATGTAATGAAAAGAGCCCGCGGCTCCTCACAGGACGCCAACTCCGCAAAATGCCCGGAATAATCGCCAAGCACTCTCGAGCGAAACATTGCATAGCCGTCAAGCAGTTGCTGCATAAAAGTCTCTCCCTAAGCGCACACGTCGGCGCTTCGTTGGTCGAGCGAAAGCCACAGAAGGGACCGGCGCAAGATGCGTCTTCGGTCTCTCGATTCTTCAGATTGGCTTTATGCAGCAGGTGGGGCGCGACTCGGTCGGGTGGTGCGCGGAGCAGCGGCTAACGACCTAGCATCCTCGCGTGCGAGCAGGCGCGCCGCAAATTCGGGCGCGACGATGCGAAGCGTTCCCGGCAGCGGTGCAGTTGTGAACGAGCGTGGAAGAGGATGCGAACCGTACCGTGAATGCCCGGGCAGTACAGATTCTTTACCCGGCAGCGCCGCGCGCTGGGTTGTCGTGAGCGCCGGAGCATTCTCGCGAAACAGGTGCTGGTCGGCTGTCGAAGACCGCCGCGCAGCCCCGCCCAGAAGCAGCGCGCTCAATCCAAACAGCGCTGCTACAAGCGATAGCTGAACAGATGTAGAGCTTCGACGAGACATATCGGTTCCTTTACTTGAGACGTCTACCGAGCGATCCGCGTGAGCGATGCACCCTGTGGATAATGGCGAGATGCAGGACGCGCCAGCCGTACTACATCAGATGTCTGGTTCCCTGAAGTTCTTCCCATTGTCAGGCCGAAGGACGTGCCGCGAAGATGCTCGCCTACACATCATTCCCGAGATGAAAGATGGGCTCTGCGCCCGTCGCGCCCGATAGCAGCGCCACCTCCTCGTGCTTCTCCAGCGGCTTGTAATTCTGCGCCACATCCATAGCCAGCCGGAAATACTTCTCATCTCCCGGCGGCAGCGCCGCGGTCACGGGATGCCCCAGCGTCCATCGCAGCCCCATCGCCGCCTCATGCGGATATGCAGCAGGCTGATACCAGCACTTCGGCTCCGGGTGCTTCTTCTTCTCAATCGCCGGCCACGTTGTCTTCGCCATCGCCTTCAGCGCCAGGATGCCCATCTTCTTCTCCTGGGCCTTCTGCAAAATCTGCGGGCCGAACTTCGCCTGCGAGAACAGCACAAAGTTCACCGGGAAGAGCACCGTATCGAAGGGATAGCGCTCCATCGCAGCTACCGCCGTTTCCGCCGAATGCACCGAGAATCCGATGAAGCGAATCTTGCCTTCCTTCTTTGCCGCCTCCATCGTCTCCATCGCGCCACCCGGACCCAGCACCTTGTCCAGATCCGTCATCTTTGTTAGCGCATGGAACTGGTATAGGTCGACGTGGTCGGTCTTCAGCAGCCGTAGCGACTCCTCAAGCTGCTTGCGCGAATCGTCCTTCATCCGCCCTTCGGTCTTGCACGCCAGAAAACAATTCTTGCGATAAGGAGCCAACGCCGGTCCCAGCCGCTCCTGTGCATTCCCATAGCTCGGCGCAATGTCGAAGTAGTTGATGCCCCGGTCCACCGCCTCCGCAACGATGTTCTTCGAGTGCGTTGGGTCCTCATCCATCACCACAATGCCGCCGAATCCGATGATCGACAGGTGCTCGCCCGTCCTGCCCAGGCGCCGTTTTGCAATGGATTCGGTCGGCGTGGCAGAGGCAAACCGGGCGCTGGCTGCTGCGGCTGCGCTAAGAGCGCTTTGCTTCAGAAAATCACGGCGTTCCATGAGCGAGACCCTCCATAAGCGGAACTTACCGATAGGTTACGCCGTTTGCTCGCCGAGCGTCGTCAGGCCTGGAGGAGCCATCTCCATCTGAAGTTGTTGGAAGATGTGGCGGAGTAACGGAAAACGGCCATGGGGTTGGGCCCCGCTGGCAAAAAAGCCGACTGCAGCGACAAGGCCGTGACATTTGCCTTGAGTAATTTTCCTAGAATTGCGGAAACAAGCCACACAACCGGGCCTCGATCGGCCAGATTAACGGCTTACTGCGACAGCAAATAAAGATCGCCTGATTCTGAAACGGTCGATGGCCGCACATCACTATCACCTAGCTTTGCTCACGCAAATTGAAAGATTTCCCGTTTACCTGAACTCGTGCGCCAGACGTTTGCGACAGCGCTTCGGCACTTGCGGGAAATGCTTTTGAAGATTTCGCTGAACCACGGACTCGAATGAGTTAAGGACGTGATTGCATGCATTCGCAAGGACAGGTAAAACTTCTGCGACACCATCTACTCGCGAAGGCGAGATTGGCGCAACGTGCGCTCGACTATTCCATCAAGGGTTACTCGCTGCGCAGCTCGGATTTCTCCAGGTCCGCCCATTTGGGAGACCACGAAGGCGAGGAACAACACCATCGGGTAAAGGAATTAGGCCGCGAGCTCATGAGCAGGGGCATTGCGCATTCTTCAGACGCACATTTTGTCTTTGCTGCTCTCGGCATCAGCAGTGCTCTGCATGCCGCGCAGTCTGCTGCCGTCGGGATCGCGCAGGATACTTCACGTCTCCTCGAGAGCACTGGAATCCAGGCTTGCGGAGCTTTGGAGGCGGCGGGCAGGCATGTAAACGCGGCAATGCGCGTCGCTGTTATCGCACTCTTTGCAAGAGAGGTGTCCCACGCTCACGCTGTGCTCCGCTACAAACCGTGGTTGCAATTGCGCGAACTTAGCTCCGTTGCACTGCACCCGCATATTGGGCGCTGGGCAGGGGGACAGGGCGATTTCGAACGATCGATCATCCGCAATCTTACAGAGGTCGCGAAACAAACGCACGAAATGGCCGACGCAATTCTCTTTTGGCTGGACGGCGATTCGTATAAAGCGGCGTGCGCAAGCGGCGGATCGCCATCGGCGCGAGAAGAAACAGATGCTGCCGCCCTAACATACATTTCAACCGGAAGAGCGCCGATCCGGAGAATGCCGCAAGGTGTTTCCTGCTGAATTATGCCTGTCTCTGAATCAGAATCGGAACAGGCGTCCTTACGTCCAGGCGCCAATACTGCGTTGCATTGCCTTATGCCATCATCAGTGATGATAGATGGCGATAGATGTCACAACTCGCGGGATCCTCTTCGATATGGATGGCGTTCTCATCAGCTCCACCGGTGCGGATGAGCGCTGCTGGCTTCGGTGGGCCAGGCACCACAACATGGAAGGCGCATTCTCGCTGCAGTCGACACATGGACGTCGCGCTGTGGACACGCTGCGCGCAATCCGCCCGGATCTCGATCCGATCACCGAACTGCGCCGCCTCGAAGACTACGATGCCGAGGATTACAGCGGCCTTGTCATTCTGCCCGGCGTGGAAAGGCTGCTCGCGTCGCTGCCTTCGGATTGCTGGACCATTGTCACATCTGCGACTGTGCGCCTGCTCGAAGGCCGCATGCGCCATGCCAGCTTGCCTCTACCCAAGGTGCTTGTGCCTGCCGAACGAGTCACCAATGGCAAGCCGCACCCGGAGCCCTACCTTGCCGGCGCAAAGCTCCTTGGCCATCCGGCAGCAGACTGCCTCGTCATCGAAGACTCGCCCGCCGGAGTTACATCCGGTAAAGCTGCCGGGTCGCGCGTGTTGGCTGTGCTTTCATCCCACACCCAGCAGCAATTGACCGGGGCAGACTGGTTTGTCGATTCACTCGAGCAGGTCAGCGCCTTTGTCGGGCCGGACGGCATACTCAAGATCATTCTCGATATCTGAGCAGCGCCCATTTTGGCCGGCTGAGCGGATTCGTGATACTCTCCAACTATCTGATGATTCGTCTCGCCCAGCACGCGTTCTGTTGTCGCTAAGTGCCCACTGTGTTGTGGCTTGAGACGTTTTGCCTTTACCTCACCTCATAACTTCTCCATGGATAGTTATATGGCGCCAATATCTCCATTGCAGTCGTGTTGTCGCTCCGCCGTATGTTGCGCCGGCTGTTGTTGCCGGCGGCAATTGGAGCGCCGGCAAGCCTGGCTTTACTGAAAGCGCCCGCTCCTCCTCATCAACGTCCTATCGCACGTGATTCGGAGACCAGAGCATGCGCTCCCTTATAAAGCCTGCCTTCATCAGCGCCCTTGCATCTCTTCTATTTGCCGCAGCGCCTGCGCGCTCCCACGCTCAGGTTGTTGGCGGTTCCATCGGCGGCACTGTCACAGATGCAACCGGCGCTGTGATCTCTGGGGCCTCGGTCGTCATCCGCAATCAGGAAACAGGCAGCGAGCGGCAGCTCACGACCAATGGAGCAGGTGTCTACAGCGCACCGTCTGTCCCAATCGGCCGCTACAGCGTCATTGTGACTCGTGAGAGGTTTGCAACGCAGCAACGCGGCGGCGTGATTGTAACGGTCGGCCAATCTGTACGTGTCAATGTTGCGCTCTCCGCCAGCTCGGTCAGCCAAAGCGTGGAAGTCACAGATACACCTGCACCGGTGAATCTAAGCACGCAGCAGACCAGCGGTCTGGTCGACGAGCGGCAGGTGAAGAACCTGCCTCTCAACGGCCGCTCCTTCGATCAGCTCCTCACACTCAACCCTGCAGCCGTGAACTACACAGCGCAGCGCTCCGGCGGCGTCGGCACGTCGAACTCCTCGGTTGGCAACATGTTTTCGGTCTCCGGCCGCCGCCCGCAGGACAATCTTTATTTGCTCAACGGAGTGGAATACACCGGCGCATCGCTCATCAATGTCACACCTGGCGGCACCAGCGGCCAGCTTCTTGGCGTCGATGCTGTGCGCGAATTCAACGTTTCCAGCGACACTTATTCCGCCGCCTTCGGCAAGCGCCAGGGGGCGCAGATCAGCATTGTCACCGCCAGCGGATCCAATCACGTGCATGGCGCGGCGTATGAATTTCTGCGTAACTCAGCGCTCGATGCGCGCAATTACTTCGACCAACAGACAATTCCCGAGTTCCAGCGCAACAACTTCGGCGCGTCCCTCGGCGGCCCCGTCCGCCGCGATAAGGTTTTTCTCTTCGGCAACTACGAAGGTTACAGACAAAATCTCGGTCTCAGCAATGTCGCCCTCGTTCCTGACGCGAATGCTCGCCACGGCTTCCTCCCGATCGGCCCCGGCGGCTCCCTCGTGGATGTCGGCATCGCCCCCGGCGTGGGCAATCTGCTCAAGCTATGGCCTGCACCCAATGGCGCAGAGCTGACCGACCCGGCTACGGGGCGAGCGACCGGCATCGCACGCGCCTTCAGTAATCCCAAACAAAGTATCCGCGAAGATTTCGGTACCGCGCGCGCCGACTACAACCTCGGCACCAAGGATCTCCTCTTCGGCGCCTACACGATCGATGACTCCGTGGCGCATACGCCCACTGCCAATCCCTTCTCGGTTATCGACGAAACTCTGCGCGAGCAGGTCGCCAGCGTGGAAGAGCAGCACATCTTCTCCTCCCGTCTTCTCAATACGGCGCGCTTCGGCTACTCACGTGCGGCGTTCTACTTCCTCGGCTCCGCTACTGTGGATGTTCCCGGCTTCGTTGCGGGCCGGCCGGTTGGCGCCATCGTGATCTCCGGCTCCACGGCATCCAACGGCGCCTCTCAGATCACAGGCGCAGGCGGCAACGTCGGCAGCAACAATGCCGTGGCGCGCAACCTCTTCACGCTCGACGATCATGTCTACTGGACTCTCGGTCGTCATCAAGTGGAAATCGGCGGATGGCTCCAGCGCCTTCAGAGCAACGATAACCTTGCGCAAAATCAATATGGCCAGGCGTCCTTCGCCACACTGCAAACTTTTATGGAAGGAAACATCAAGACCTTCACTATTGTCCCCGCGCCAACACCGCTCAACTGGCACTCGTGGTTCGGCGCCGGCTATGTCGAGGACATGTGGAAAGCCACGCCGCGTCTTGAACTCCGCGCCGGTTTGCGCATCGAAAGCAGCAACGGCTGGAACGAGGCCAATGGCCGCGCGTCCAACTACCTGTTCACCGACGGCATCATCAACACGTCTCCGAAGATCGGCTCGTCTGCGCTCACCGACAACCGCGCGAAGTTCCTGCCCCAGCCGCGTCTTGGCGTCGCATGGGATCCGACCGGCAAAGGCGCTACCGCCATTCGTGGGTCATTCGGCCTCGAACAAAGTCTGCTGGACAATCTGAACTACCGACTCGACCAGACCGCCCCTTACAATGCGACCCTCAGCTATTCCGGCACTACAGTTTCCAATCCCGTCAAGGGCAAAAGCGCCATCTCTCCTTCCAGTGTGCAATCGAATATCGCGACTCCCAGCACGCTCGCCTGGACGCTCCGCATCGAGCAGCAGATCGCCCCGCAAACCTCGCTCACCATCGGCTACATCGGCTCACACAGCTATCACCAGATTCTTTCCCTGGATGCCAACGAGCCGAGCTTTGTCATCTGCCCCAATACTGCGTGCCCGTCATCGCTGAGTGCCGGCGCCATCTATTACCCGAGCACCGTGAAGCCCAACCCCGCCGTCACTAACACGACCTCCTGGTACTCCACCGGAAACGCGAGCTATAACGCGCTCGAAGTCGATGTACGCCGCTCCTACTCAAACGGCCTGCAGCTTCGCGGGAACTTTACCTGGTCGAAAAACCTGGACAATGGTTCCGCATGGAACACCAGCGTCTCAGCCAACACGCCGGCCTTCGTCAGTGTGCCGCAATTGCCGAACCTCGACTGGGGTCCTGCTGCAACGGACGTGCGTCAGATTGCCTCGCTCAACGGCAGTTACGAGCTTCCACTCGGTCGCGGACATCGTATCGGCGCCGGGTTCGGGCCTGCCGCCAACACCGCCATCTCCGGTTGGACCATCTCCGCCATCTCCAACCTGCAATCCGGTTTCCCATTCTCGCCGCAACTTGGTTATAACCCGACCGGTTCCGGCGATACGCGAAACCCCGTGCGACCCGATGTGAATCCGAACTTCCAGGGTGCGCTCTACGCGCACGGTTCCACTTCGGCGCGCGCGAATCAGTTCTTCAATCCCGCAGCGTTCCTCGCGCCCGCTGCCGGCACAGTCGGCAATCTGCGCCGTGACACACTTACCGGTCCCGGCTTCGCCAACCTCGATCTCTCGCTCGCAAAATCCACTGCTATCCATGAGCGCCTCCGAGCACAATTCCGTGCCGAATTTTTCAACGTGCTCAATCACACGAACCTGCAGACGCCTAATCCCGTGGTCTTCAGCTCTGGCCCGCAGCAGAGCTCCACTGCCGTAACACGCGAACAGGATGCCGTCGTGAGCCCGACCGCTGGAGTGGTCACCGCCGCCGCCACCAGCCGCCAGATCCAGTTCGGATTGAAGTTGCTGTTCTAGAGGGGAACAGAGCAAGAAAAATGGCGTGAGAGAAATCTCACGCCAGACCTAACGAGTGCCCCATCCCTAGTGAATGGCGGAGCCTACTCTTAGCCCAAATGTCCCATTCGGCCCGCGCGATAATCCGCGACGGCCTGCCGCAGCTCGTCCTCGGTGTTCATCACGAATGGCCCATAGCTTGCGACCGGCTCATTGATCGGCTCGCCGCTGAGAACAAGCAGTTGGGTATCCACTTTCGCTTCGAGCAGCACGCCGTCTCCCTCCGGCGTCAGCGGAGCGATCTGCGCCTCGCCATGCAGCAGGTCTCCGCCGTTCAGCGTGACCTCGCCCTTGCGCAGTACCACCGCCGCATTTTGCCCTTCCAGCAGCGGCAGCTCAAAGCGCTCACCTGCTTTAAGGATCACGTCAAACAGCCCCACCGGCGTGAACGTCCGCGCCGGGCCGAGCCGCCCCAGCAGCTCACCTGCAATCACGCGGGCATGTCCGCCGCCCGGCAGTTCGATCACCGGGATCTGCTCCTTGGTGATCCCCTGATACTGCGGCTTCGACATCTTCTGTGCCTTGGGTAAGTTCACCCAGAGCTGCACCATTTCGAAGACGCCGCCGTTCTTCGTGAACTCCGCCTCGTGCAGCTCCTCGTGCACCACCCCGGAAGCCGCCGTCATCCACTGCACATCGCCGGGGTAGATCACGCCGCTGTTTCCGGCTGAGTCCCGATGTCCGACCGATCCCTGATATGCAATGGTCACGGTTTCAAACCCACGATGCGGATGCTCGCCCACGCCGCGCCGCTTGGCCGACGGCTCAAATTTCAGGGGTCCCGCGTAGTCGAGCATTAGAAACGGACTCACCTCGACTCCGTTCGAGGGAAACAGATTCCTCACCGGAAAGCCATCGCCTACCCAGTGGTTCGAACCCGCTCCATAGGTTCCCAACACTTTCTTCTGCTTCACTTGCTCCTCCTTCTGGCGTCCAGTCGTGAACGTACCGGCGCCTCCTTCACCATCTGTGCCGAAGCCTCCGCCACCCGTCCCAACCGCCGCAACAGCGGGAGGAGCGCGCGCCGGTCTTCCGGCAAAAACTTACCGAGTGCTTCTTCCATCGTTGTCCGATGTTTGGCAAACGCCCGCTGAATCAGTCGCCGCCCGGCCGGCGTCAGTTGCACGATGCATGCCCTGCGATCGTCGGCATCATCCGTACGCCTCACCAGTCCGCGGCCTGCCAGGCGGTCCACCGCGGCTGTCATCGATCCGCTTGTCAGCAACACTTTCTCGCCCAGTTGCCTGGCCTTGAGCGGACCACGATGCAGGAGCGCCTCCAGCACGCCAAAGTCGCTCGAACCCATGTCGAAGCGCGCAATGCTGCGCTCTGAATGCGCTTCCACCGCCCGCGCCGCTTTCCAGAGCAGCAGCCAGAGGTGGATCCCGCTCAGGTCGGGTTCTTTTCTGTTCTCAGGAACCTTCGCCATAATGTCTTGATAATAAGACGCTTGATATCAAGAAAAGATTCAGTCCGTATTGCGGCGGGCGTATATTCTTGAAAAATATGGTCTGCCGGGCGAATAGCTTTCTGCTTCCAGGCATCCTGCTCATCGCGTGAAAAGCACAAAATGGCTCAGCGAATCTGATCAGTAATGCGTCGCCAGTGGCATAGCTGTTTGCTTTGCCCGATGGCCTAATGCAACCATGATCAAGGATGAATGGCGCATCACCAGCCACGCC
Organism: Acidobacteriaceae bacterium; assembly: GCA_036376445.1. Lineage (GTDB taxonomy): Bacteria > Acidobacteriota > Terriglobia > Terriglobales > Acidobacteriaceae > KBS-83. Next base: position 191 of record DASVAI010000234.1, on the reverse strand, counting down.
ATCGAACTCGAAATGGAGCGCATTGCGGGCCTGCTCCAGAAATCGACCCTTTACTACTCCCGGGGCGAGCGGCCCGCACCGCGCAGAGATCTTGCTGGCTCGAATCGCGAGACTGCCAACCCAGAACTCGTTCCGCTCGTCCCCGCGAAATAAACTCGCGGCGATAGCAGGACGCACTCCTCGCGTACTGC
>DASVAI010000405.1:0-16693 GCA_036376445.1 Acidobacteriaceae bacterium | reverse complement strand
GAGAATCACCGGCTCGCGATGGTGGACCTGAACACGATGAAGGTGCTCTCGACCTATGAGGTCGGCGACGATCCCGATGTGCTTGCGTACGATCCGGGTTTGCAGCGACTGTATGTCTCGGCTGAATCGGGTCAGTTCAGGGTGTTTCAGCGCAAGGGGAGAACTCTCGCTCTCGTTGGTTCGTTCGAGATGCCGCATGCGCATACGGTTGCGGTGGACCCGAAGACACACCTGGTCTACCTGCCGCTGGAGAATGTGAGCGGTCATCCGCTGCTGAGAATCATGCGTCCCGCAAATCCGCAGTAGCGATATGGGGCTGATGCTTCACTACGACCGCAGGCGAAAGTCGGTCCTGCTGCCCAGGTAGGCGAAACAGCAGGACCCTAGCAATACCGCAAAAATCGCGGTCAGCACACCGGCGAGCCCGACGCCGCTGGAGAGCGGAGTGAGATCGCTGGCGAGCTGCCGATTCCAGAGATCGGGCAGGTACCAGGCGACGAACGCGACCGCGTAGAGGGCAGCGAGAACGCACATCAGCGTCATGCATTGCGTGGCGCGGCGGATCGCGAGCTGTCGGCGACGGGCCTGCAGCTTCTGCCAGACAATATTGGCCGGCTGCGGCTGGAGCGGAGCGGACGCAACGTGGGCCTGATGGAAGAGCTGCGCGACACGCTTTGTTTCGGCGCAGGCGGGGCAGGCAGCGACGTGCTCCTCAAGTCCGGCGGGCCATTCTCCGGAACGGAGTGCGGCAATGACGAGCGGCTCGCGTTCGCAGACATTTCCCGTCATTGATTCTTCCCTTCCGGCTGGAGCAGGGCCGCGGCCTTCCTGCGCGCGCGAAAAAGCAGTGGGCGAACGCTGAGAGCGGTGAGCCCGGTGGCGGCAGCGATTTCGGTGTGCGTCATGCCTTCGACATACGCAAGCCACAGCAGGAGGCGCTCCTTCGGTTTGAGCGCCTGCATGATGCGGCGGATGTCGAGTTGCGCGTTCAGATCGGCGCAATGCTGTTGCTCGAAATTTTCAGGCCATTGCTCTTCGCGGCGCGAGCGCCAGCGGTCGCGAAGCAGGTTGGAGGCGATGCGAAAGAGATACGGGCGCGCTTCTTCGAGCGGCATGGCAGCGGCGCGGCGCGTCAGGAAGCGGAAATAGGTCTCCTGCAGAACGTCGTCGGCGGTGTCGCGGCTGCCGGTGACCGCGACGACGTAGGAATGGATCGGACGCGCGGTGGCGGCGTAGAGCGAGTGGAAGCTCTGTTCATCCATGCTGCTCGCTTCGCGACCAGCGGCAACGGGAGCGATCGCGGCACCGAGGACGCTGCGGCCGGCTAGCTCTGCGAAGTGGAGGATGGCTTCCATGTCTGTCTACGAGCGGCTGTTCTGGAAGAGGCCGAAGCTACGCGAGAGGTAGTAGGTGGCGCCGGCCGCGATGCCGAGCCCGACACCGAGCGCGACGGCGAGGGTGCCCAAAACGACGGGGGCATCATCCGTGACGACGTGATTCGCGTGCAGCAGGAGCAGCGCGGCGCCGAAGACGATGAGCACGATGGAGAGCTGCACGCCGACCAGGATGCTGCGGTACGGCGCAGCGCCGGCGCCGGGTTCCCGCTCGAGGCGCAGGGCTTCCACGAACTCGCGGCCGGCATCGGTGGAGATGTAGGTGAGCATCGTCTCGGCGGAGTTGATGCGGTCGAGCATTTTGGACTGGAGGCTGGCCTGGAGGCGCGCCATGAAGAAGCGGCGGATGGAGGTGAAGATCGTCCAAGCCAGAAAGGCAAGAAGTGAACAGACGAAAAGCGGAATAAGTATGTTTTCCATGGGCGCTACCTCTGCGTGTTTATCCATACAACGCAAAATGCGGAGTGGAAGTTAACAAAAAAATGCGGGAATTTTGGGCGAGTGAGGATTTGCCCGAGCGGCGCTACGCGCCGGTTTGGAAGGAATAGTGAAGCAGATCCGTCGGCAAGCTCAGGGCAGGCTCCTCACTCCACCTTTGGTTACGTTCAGGATGACGAGACGTATTGTTGGGCGTTTTAACGCGGCAGGTTGCCTGCCCATTGGAGTATGGCGTTGGCCAGCTCGGCGCGCTGGCCGGAGTAGCTGTGGTCGGTGTCCCAATGGCGCTCGGTGACGTGAAGGTCGCCGGCTTTGGTGAGGGCTTCTGCGAGGGCATGGTCGGACGGAGCCAGTCCTTCGCTCGCGGTGATGATGAAGACGGGGCGGGGCGTAATCTGCGGCGCGAGGTTCAGGAAATCGAGCGACTGTCGGTGGTCACGGATCTCGCGCGCCAGTGCCATGCCGCTGGTGCCGGCCAGCGGCGTGAGGTTGTTGTCTTCGCTTAGCGACTTCGCTTCGTTGGCCGGTGTTGGCGAAGCGCTGCCCAGGTGGCGACGAGTTTCGTAGTCGGCGCCGATGTTCCAGGCGGAGATGAGAACGGCGGCCGCGACCTGCGGGTTGTGCGCCATGGCCGACGCTGCCATGTATCCGCCCATGCTGTGGCCGATGACGACAAGGCGATGTGGATCGATGCGGTACTTCTGCGCGTTCTCGGGATCGAGGAGGAAGCGGACTTCGGTGTCGGCATCCTCGGCGGCATGCTCAAACGAGAAATTGCCCTTCACACCCCACGATCCGCGGTAGTGCATGGCAAGCACGTTCCAGCCATGGGCGCGGAGGAACTGCGCGATGTCGAGATTCTGCTCGTAGCCGGGAAAGCCGTGGAAGACGATCGCGGTGGGGTGCGGGCCTTCTCCCGCTGCGAGATAGAAGACACCAACCAGATTGCTCCCGTGGCTGGGGAGCACCATCTGATGCGTTTCGGCAGGGACGGTAGCACCACCGGCCGCGATTGAGAATGCTGTGGCGAGCGCAAGAAGGAGAACGAGCCTCATGGCCCGCCAGTATAGACGGCAGTCGCCCGGATACCGGCGTCAGGCAGGCTGAGGTGCGGCGGGCCTCCTCGATTTTGGCAGGAGGAAGCCCACACAGATGAACCAGATGAAGCCGGGAAAACGGGTGAGCGGGATGAGGAACAGGAGTTTGGGAAAGAGGATGAGGTGCAGCCAGCTCAGCTCGCCAGCGACAGCGAGGATGAGGCCGAAGACAATTACCCAGCGCGACAGCACCTTCATGAACGCAGCGGTGATCGCGATGCCGGCGATGAGCAGGCCCATGGGAATGGAGAAGCCGGGGCCGCCGAGGCCATAGGCAACGTAGTAGAGCGCGATGACGGCGCCGGAGTACGGGGCGACGCTGGGGTGGATCATGGCCCAGCTTGCCATGGTGCCGGCGAAGGCGTCGGCAACGACGAGGAAGCCGCCGAAGAGGGCGATGTAGGTGCCGGCGGCGCGGGAGCCGAGGAAGTGCAGTCGGCTGACTACAGTCGCGGTGAAGAGTCCGAGGCAGACCATCGCGCCGAGCTGCAGGAAGAGGCAGAGACCGACGCGCGCGCCCTGCTGCTGGAAGAACGGAATGATGGTGGAGGCGGGCTCCCACGGGCCGGGCCAGTAAGGCTGCTTGTAAAAGGCGGTGACTGGATAAAGGCCGGCGCAGAAGAGCACGGTGTAGAGCACGGCGAGCATGCCAGGATGCGGGCCGCGATGGACGGCCACGGTTGCCGGAGCGGGTGTGGTTTGCGTGTTCATGACTTCCCTCCTTTCAGGCAAATGCGGTTTTGCCCCGGGTGCGAAGCCAGAGCTCGATCGCGACGGTGTTGATGGAGAAGCCGATCCAGAAGGCGATGCCGAAGAACTGCTGCGGCGTCAGGTGGGTAATCGGCGAGGTCGCGAAGAAGACGCCCATCACCGGCCGCGTGGTGGCGATGCCGAGCAGGATGGCGATTGCGCGGAGCATCCAGCGCTGAAGCTGCAGGCGACTGCCGCTGCGCGAAAACGTGAAGGCGCGGTAGAGCGCGAAGAGATAGAGCGTGTTGAAGCAGAGGACGGCGGCGCGCTCCAGCCATCCGCCCACGGCGTAGACGCTCATGGCGTAGGCAGTGAGGCCGACGACGGTGCCCAGTGGGAAGATGGCGCGCGCCAGCAGGACGGAGTCGCGGGTGCGATGCCAGAAGAGCAGCGGCAGCAGCAGCACGAAGGCGAGCGCACACAGGATGTGGATGTAGGTGAGCGCGGCGTGGTGGAAGAACCATGCGTCCAGCCCGGCAAGCTGAGGCGGCGCGCCGGCGCTGGCCGGCGTGGAGAGCGCGATCAGGCGGCGGACGACGACCGCGACCGCAATCACGATGCAGATCCAGAATCCGGCTTTGAGGCTGCGAGGAAAGCGGTCGGGCAGGCGGATGGCCGTCGCTGCTGTTCGCTGCCCGATCGGAGTCTGATGGCTAGCCATGGAGACCCTCCTGCTGATTTTCATTTTGTATTTTACTTTACTTATTGTCAAACGAAATATTGGAGACTAGGATGCGTTTGTGACGGAGCGACAGGCAACGCCGAAGAAACGGCCCTATGAGTTGGGCAAGCGGCTGGAGCAGATGGATGCGAGCCGGGCCGCGATCCTGCGCGCGGCGAAGGAGCAGCTTGAGGCCGGGGGATACCGGCGGTTGACCATGGAGAGCCTGGCGGCCGCAAGCGGCGTCACGCGGCAGACTATCCATAACCTGTTCGGGACGAAGACTGGAGTGCTGGAGGCGCTGTTTGACCTGATCGCACTCGAGAGCGGGATGGAGCGGATGCGCGAGGTCATGATGTCGCCGCCGGGGGAGGCGCAGATCGAGCGATTCGTGCATACCTTCTGCGGGATGTGGTCGAAGAATCGGGTTCTGATCCGGCGGGTGCATGGGATTGCGGCGATCGAGCCGGAGTTGGGCGCGGTAATTGATGCGCGGAACCAGCGACGGTTCGTGGCGGCAACGCGGATTATGCAGCGCATGACTGGAGAGGATACGGCGCGGCGCGCGGCGGCACTGGCGGCGATTACGTCGTTTGAGTTCTTCGATGCGCTGGCGGAGAGCCTGGGCACTGAGGCCGAGGCCGAAGCGGCAGTGCTTCGGCTGGCGCAGAACGCGGCCTCATTTTAAGGACGAAATGCCCAGTAGATGCCGGCCGGGATCGTCCTTTGCTCGAGGCGTGATCGCTGGGACGCGGGGAAGCCGTCCTTCAGCAGGTAGTAGAGATCGGAGAGAACAGAAGTGTTGTCTCCGAAGTAGGAGTGGCCGAGGAAACCGGTATCGACGGTGGATGCGTCGATGGTCTCCACCGGCGGGATGATGCAGAGGATGCCGCTGCTGTCGCCCGCACGATGGTAGTGATTGACCCGGGCCGAGGCCACGAGCGCCTGGTCCTTTGACGATGCATAGAGGGTGATGCGCCTGGCATGCGGCTGGACGGTGGGAACGAGCTGCGTAAACAGTGAGGCGGCGACATCGGGAGCTGCGAGAACGACCTGGTCGAACTGCGGAGTGGGGCTGGAGCCGAGCAACTGGAGCGCGCTAAGCAGCGCGCGATTCCCCATGCTGTGGGCGATGATGTCGATGGAAGTAGCGCCGGACTTCGTGTACACGTCCTGCAGAAAATTCAGCAGGTGCCTGGCGGTCCACTGCACGCTATCCTCGTCCGCAGTGTATTGAAAGGTGGAACCGCGAGAGGGCCAGCTATAGCAGATCGTCACTCCCGGGAATTGAAGGTCGTAGGAGAGCTGGGCTGTTCGGCGCAGCGCCTGGCGGAAGGTGACATTAAAGCCGTGAATGAAGATCAGCGCTTCCTTCCGGGGCGCATTCGCTACGCCGGTCTTCAGTTGGGTAAAGAAGGTGTTTTCGTCGGCCTTATTGACTGCGAGGATTGTGACGTATTTTTTCGGGTTGTAGAGGAGCTTGATGTCGACGATGGGCTCTTCAACCTTTCCCATGCGGTGGTCCGGCGGGATGCTGACGGAGGCGATCCCGTACGACATCTGGCCATTCGCACTCTCGTCCGGTCCGTAGCCGGACCATTGCGAGTCGGCAGCCGGCTCGCGATCTGTCGCATAGAAGACGCGGACGAGGTTGGGGTTCGGTTTTGAAGCAGAGGCGGCTTGATCCGCAGGGCCTTCTGCCGGCGGAGGTGGAGAAGGTTCCGCCGCGGTGGTAGCGGGAGGACGCGCCTTCTTCGCGTGATGGACGGGTGACGGCGTGGGCTCGAGATCAGGGTGCGTACCGGTTGGTGATGCGGAGGTGACGACGTCCGATGGTGGCGGCGCAGACCGCTTTGGCGTAGTGGGGGTGTTGGCTTCTTTGCCTTCATCGGGCCGGAAAGCAGGACGGGCACAGCTCAGGAGCGCCGTTAGCATTGCGCCGGCGAGAAGAGCGCTTGCCGTTTGCCTTAGAAATGTTGCCGGATTTGAGATGTTCACGAGCAGCTCCTTCCATCTGTTCGGATTGCGGGCAGGCACGGCAGGAAAGGATTCGGACTTTGGTGGGGGAGGAGTTGGCCGGTATTGTAACTCCGGCTGTCAACGATTGACACGATCTCCTCGCTTGCCAATTTGGAGTATTTTGGGCATCAAAGACGCCAAAGAGGCGTGCCGAGGAACCATGAATACTTCGCATGGAAACGACACCGATGTGCTGATTGCGGGCGCGGGACCTACGGGTCTTGTGCTGGCGCTGTGGCTCACGCGTGCGGGCGCGCGGGTACGGATTGTCGATAAGACGGCCGAGCCGGGGACGACATCGCGCGCGCTCGCGGTGCAGGCGCGGACGCTGGAGTTCTACGCGCAACTTGGGCTGGCCGATACGGTCGTTGCAGCGGGACGCAAGATGCTCGCGGCCAACTTGTGGGTGCGGGGCAAGCGCGCGGCGCATGTGGTCTTCGGCGAGATGGGTAAAGGCATCAGCCCCTATTCCTATGCGTTGATCTATCCGCAGGATGAGCATGAGCGCATGCTGATCGACCGGCTGCGGGAGGCCGGCGTGGAAGTGGAGCGGCAGACGGAGCTGCTGCGATTTGAAGAGACGGCCGAGGGGGTCGTGGGATATCTGCGGCGCGCCGATGGAAGCGAGGCGTCATGTTCGGCAGCCTACGTCGCCGGATGCGATGGCGCGCGCTCCACGATGCGCGAGGCGCTGGGGATCGGATTCCCGGGCGGGACCTATGAGCACCTGTTTTATGTCGCGGATGTAGATGCACGCGGGCCGACCATGAACGGTGAACTGCATGTGGCGCTGGACCGCTCGGATTTTCTGGTGGTATTTCCGCTGAAGGGCGAGGGGCATGCACGGCTGATCGGAACCGTGCGACAGGAGTTCGAAGGGCAGCAGGAGAAGCTCCGGTGGGAAGACGTGAGCACACGCGTCATCGAATGGACCGGCATCGAGGTGGAGCGGGTGAACTGGTTTTCGACCTATCGCGTGCATCATCGGGTCGCGGAGCACTTCCGCAAAGGCCGCGCGTTTCTGCTGGGAGATGCGGCGCACATCCACAGCCCGGTGGGCGGGCAGGGGATGAACACGGGCATTGGCGATGCGGTGAACCTGGCGTGGAAGCTGGCGGCCGTGGTGCAGGGGCGGGCACATGCCTCGGTGCTGGACAGCTATGAGCCGGAACGTATCGCGTTCGCACACACTTTGGTGGAGACGACCGACCAAGCCTTTGTGGGCGTGACCAGCTCCAGTGCGATGGCGCGGCTGGTGCGGTTGCGCCTTGTGCCGCTGCTGCTTCCAGCTCTGTTTATCTCCAAGTCGATGAGGCGAGTGATGTTCCGCAGAATCTCGCAGACAACGATCGATTACGAGGGGAGCAGGCTGAGCGTCGGATGGACCGAAGCGCTACAAGGTGGCGATCGCCTGCCGTGGGTGAACAATGCGAATGGCGCAGGCGAGGACAATTTTGTCCCGCTGCGCTCGCGGAATTGGCAGGTGCATGTTTACGGAGAGGCGTCAGCGGATCTGCGCGCAGCATGCGACGCACGAAAGCTGCCGCTGCATGTGTTCGCGTGGCGGCCCGCGATGCGTCGCGCGCCCCTGTGGCGGAATGCGGCCTACCTGATACGGCCGGATGGGTATATTGGGCTGGCTGATGCGACGGGGTCTGCGGCGGCGCTGACTGGCTACCTGGAGAAGCACGGAATCCGCATGGAATGACGGCTGGGTTCAATAGGTCAATGGAATGAGTCATTGAACTAGTCTCGGGAGTACACTTCCGGCCATGACAAGGTCGGGAATACGCTCGCTTCTAGTCATGCTGTTGGCTTGTTCGGGCACAATAGGTAGAGGGCAAAGCACGTCAACCGATACGCCTCCCACACCTGATGCGGTGACCGGCTGCCTGGGTAGCGTTTCCAGCGGATTCGATCTTACAGACGCGAAAGGAAATGTTTTTCACGTCGCGGATGGGACGTCTGGCCTGAACCAATATGTGAACAATGTGATCGAGGCCACGGGCGCGATCGACAGTTCGGCACGCGTGCCTACTTTCATTGTGACGAGCGTTCGCCTGAAAACCAGAATTCCCCCGCCGCGATTGACCGCGGACTTTCGCAACCCGGCGACATGGCACACGCAAGAAAATCGAAAATATGGATTGAAGTTTTCAGTGCCTAACAGCTTCAAAGCTGAAACGGAGTCCGATACCGAGATTTGGCCTAACTTCCCAATACAGGATGGAACGGTTCCGCTGAGAGTTTTTGAAATTTCGGATGTTTATCCCGGAACGAACTCTAGCGGAGGAACTTTTCGTCTCTCGGTAAATCCAAAGATCACGAATCGCGCCAGTTGTGAGCAGTTTGGAAGGTCCGATCCCAAGAGGATTACTTCCTCCCGTGTGGGTGATGTGGACTATGCGGTGTTCGCCACTGCCTATGGCGGCCTGGGGCACATTGAGGAGGAGTACTACTTCCATACATTCCAAAATGGGTTGTGCTATGAGCTCGACGTCGCGATCGACGAAATCAACACGCGCAACTATGACATGTGGTGCACGATTCCCTCGCTATCGAACGAGGACGAATGGAAGTTAATCCGGACCTTGCTGCGCGGAGTGTCGTTTATGCTACCCGAGCCGGCTGTAAGTCGAAAGGAACCAGCCGGTCCTCCCAGAGTGAATTCGTTCACTGCAACACCCACAATCGCCAGCATCACTAAGCTGCACGAGACCACTCTTGCGTGGTCCACGCAGAACGTCGATTACATTGAACTGTCGTACGAGTGCGCGAAAGACGCAAAAGATATTGTGATCGCCAGCGACGGAGATGTTACGCGCGATTGCGGCAATCAGCTGATCCCAATGTTCCCGATGAAACGTTCTGCGAAAGGATCAGCCACGCTAAGTTTTGGGAATGATCACGATGATCCAATCCCAGTGCGTATCACGCTCACGCCGTTCAATCGTGCGACGCCGGATCGCGATCTAAGCCGATCGGTGACCGTAATGGCTGAGCCCTGGAATCCATTCCCGGACGGTGCACCCACCGGCGCACGGAACATGACGATAAGTTATGTCGATGGAGTGAACGGAGCGAAGAGCTACAGGCAAGGGTCGTCGATGACGGTCCGGTGGACGGATACGGAGAAGCGAGACCCCTGCGTCAACCTCTTCCTGGTACAGGACGATGAGCACGGCGTAGCACAATATCGTGCACGGTTCGGAGAGAGGAAGTGCCAGACGCCTGCGAGCGGAGGCTCTGTTAGCTGGCGGCTTGCAGATAAGTTTTCAGGAACTGGTTTCCGAATCTCTGCGGAGGCGACGGCCGGAGTTTCCTGGGTACTTGGCGATGTGTTCGAAATTACCCGCGCGAATTAATCGCGCGACGTACTGGTATAAGTTTTATCCAGATTCCGGCCGCCGTTCACGCTTATTTTCCAAGGAGAGCCATGAAAGCCGTCATCTATTTGCGCATTGCTTCTGTACTGACATTCGTGCACGCGATTCTGCACACAGTGGGCGGAGTCTTCGGCAAGATTGAGCCGGGTCCACAGCAGGTAGCGGTGGATGCGATGAAAGCGAACACCTTTCCGCTGATGGGAGCGATTCGAAGCTTCTGGATTTTCTACAGGGGGTTTGGACTGGCAATCACGATCTTTCTCGCCGCAGCGGCGGTTGTGATGTGGCAACTAAGCTCGCTCGCGCGGACGGATTCCCATAGGCTGCGGCCAATCTACTGGACCCTGCTGGTGGCGTTTCTTGCAATGGCGGTGAATTCCGCTGTGTATTTCTTCTTGCCGCCGGTGATTGTCGAGATCCTCATCGCCATCTGTCTGGCGGGGACGATCTTTACATCAAAATCGCCCGGAGTTTCGCCTGCCTATTGAGGCCGAGCGGAGAGGGGAGCAGGTTCGGACCAGTAGCTTGTCCGGTTCCTCACAATGTAATCCGGGTGGCCAAGGATGGTAACGCTGAGCGTGTGATTAGCCGGGCGCCGGTGTGCCCTGCGGCTGAAAGCTCAGGAGATAGAAATTGTGCATCTGGTTGGCGAGGTGGCCCAGGGAGCGGTCGAAGCCTTTGCGCGTTGCGAAGTTCTGATATTCGCCGCCGGATAAACTTGCGAGCTCCGAAGCAGCGTTGCTGCGCATGGCGTTGATCGCCATGATGAGAAGGGGCAAGAGATCCATTCCGCCGGTACTTCCGAAGCTGTTGTGCTTGAGATCGCTGAGGAACTGATCACGCGCAGGTGAATAGGCGACGGCATTGACGACAGTGTTGGTGCGGCCTAATTCTTCGATGACCTCCTGCGCGGTTGCATGGCTGCCGTGGTCGCGGGTTTCGCTGACGAGCAGAATGGCACGGCGATAGTGATTCTGCCGCCATTCGAGCAAATTGTTTGCGTAGTTGACGGCGTCGAGTGTCGCCACGCGGCCTTCACAGGGCTTGATGTCCGAGATAGCCGCGCTGACCTTTGCCGGATCGGAGGTGAAATCGGTGAGGAGCGTGGATTTGGTTCCGTAGCTGAGAACAGCAACTTCATGCGGCGCATCGCCGATGATGTCTTCAATCATGGTGCTGAGACCGGCGAGCTTTTCGGACTCGAGGGCAGCCGAACCGCTGCATTGCACGACGACGGCGAGTGAGAGCCCGGTCTGCTCGGGAGCTTCTTCCAGATGCACGCGCTGTCGGACTCCATTGTCTGTGACGATGAACTGGTTGGCTTCGAGTGAGTAGATGAGGTCGCCCTGCAGGTTTGTGACCTGCGTCGGCACGGTGACCAGATTGGTCTGTGTGGACAGGCTGTAGGGGTTCTGAGATTGGCCGTGAAGGGCGATGGCCGAGAGTGCCAGAGCGCAGAGGGGGCCGCATCTCGCCATGCGGGACAGTATAGGTGCGCAAACAGGCATAGTGCTTCCGGGGAAGTCCACAGCGGCCCGGGGTTCTGATCGAGTGGCTGCCGATTTATCCTTGGAATAATGCGCTGTTTTCTTCTCCCTATACTTTTCGCATTCGCTGCTCTTCCCTTCTCCGGCCGCGCCCAGCTGACGCCCAGGGCCGCGCCAGCGCCGAGCACGGTATGGAATCCATGGGAGACGGAGCATAGCGGGACCGATCAGCCGCTGCGGGGTATCCACGCGGTAGGCAACGGCGTGGCCTGGGCCAGCGGAGCGCGGGGAACGGTGCTGCGCACGGAAGACTCCGGGTATGTGTGGCAGCGGTGCGCCATGCCACCGGGGGCAGACAAGCTGGATTTCCGGAGCGTCTGGGCGTGGGATGCGAAGACAGCGATCGTGATGTCGTCGGGGCCGGGGGACCAGAGCCGCCTCTATCGAACGACGGACGGCTGCGCCCACTGGACGCTGCTGGCGACGAACAAGGACCCGAGCGGCTTCTGGGACGGGCTCGTGTTCTCGGACCAGGACAACGGGTATCTGCTGGGTGATCCGGTGAATGGGCAATTCAAACTGCTGCGGACGGCAGATGGCGGACTGCACTGGAAGTCCGTGACCAGCAAGGACCTGAACGTGAACGGGCAGAAGCTGGGGGCGTTCGCCGCGAGCAATCAGTCCATGTTTCTGGTTGGGCCGGTGCTGGGTAACGTCTCGATGCCGTGGTTTGGGACGAGCGGGGCGACCGGCGGACAGCATCCCTATGTGTTTTCCGGTGGCGTGGATTGCGGGATGGAGATGGCGCACCGCAATCCACAGCAATGCCTGACGCGGTACTGGACCTTCGACAAGAGTGAGGTGCCAATGGCCGGGGCGAGCGAGTCTCAGGGGATTTTTGCCCTGGGGATGCGGCAGGAGCGCGATGGAATCCTTGTGGCAGTCGCGGTGGGCGGCGATTACTCGCAGCCCGGCAAGAGCGAGGGAACGGCGGCGCGCCGGGACCAGCAAACGGGCAAATGGATGGCCGCGACAAAGATGCCGCATGGCTATCGCTCCAGCGTGGCATGGGACGCGGCAGACAATGCGTGGATCGCGGTGGGCCCGAATGGCTCGGATGTCTCCTACGACGACGGGCAGACCTGGTCGGAGCTGGGGAACGATGGCTATAACGCCATCAGCCTCCCGTGGGTGGTCGGGCCCGGTGGGCGGATTGCCAAGCTCACGAGCCTGAAGGGGAAGTAACAAAGCTTTCATGTCCCCCGAAATGTGTAAGTTCCTGCGCGTTTGAGCGAAACGGCGCCCGGCTGCGTCCTGCCTTGGACTGATACCCTTAATAGAGGAGCAGGTGCGGCCCGGGCGGGCTGTCCTTGAGGGAGCCGGGCGCGGGAGCTCCGGCAACTCGAACGGAAATTCATGGCGGAATTTGTTATCAGGCTGGCCGACGAGCGCGGGCGGCTGCAGGAGCAGGTGCAGACCGCGGCAAGCGCCCAAGAACTGCGTGCGCGTTTCACGCAGGCGGGCTACTACGTCTACTCGGTAAAGGCGCGGGGCCTGCGTGCGCGGCACAAGCGGATCAAACTTGAGGGCTTTCTCATCTTCAACCAGCAGTTCCTCACGCTGATCCGCGCCGGCGTTCCGATTCTGCCGGCGCTGGAGATGCTGACGAAGAGCCAGAAGAATGCCGCGTTCCAGGCGCAGCTTGAGGGTGTGACCCAGCGCATCCGCACCGGACAGTCGCCGTCGGAAGCCTTCGAATCGCAGGGCGGATTTCCGGCGATCTACACAACGACGCTGCTGGCAGGAGAGCGCAGCGGGCACCTCGAAGATGTGCTGGCGCGGTATCTGAACTTCCAGCGGATTTCGCTGACCTTCCGCAAGAAGCTGATCGCTTCAATGTTCTACCCCGCGCTCTTGATCATCATGGTGATCTCGATGTTTCTCTTTCTGATCACCTTTGTGGTGCCGCGCTTCGGGCAGTTGTATGACCAGATCGGAGGACAGTTGCCGGCGCTGACGCTGTTTCTGCTTGCGCTGGGCAAGAATTTCCAAGCCTACATCTTGTATGCGATTCCGGTGCTGGCGCTGATTGCGTATTTTGTATGGCGCTGGAGCCGGACAGAGCGCGGAGGCAATCGCATCGACAAGTCGCGGCTGAAGATGCCGATCTTCGGAAATATCTGGCTGAAGTACCAGGTGGCGCAGTTCTCGCGAACGCTGTCGACGCTGCTCGAAGGCGGCATGCCGCCAGTGCCTTCTCTGGAGACGGCGGCACGGTCGATATCGAGCCGCATCGTAGCCAAGGCGGTGCGCACTTCGGTGACGAATGTGCGCGAGGGCAAGCCGCTGTCGCTAGCTTTGACGCAGACGAAGGTGTTTCCGGAGCTGGCGACCTCAATGATAGAAGTGGGCGAATCGACGGGCGCGCTGCCGCAGATGCTGAACTCGGTTGCGGAATTTTTTGAGGAGGACGTGCAGACCGCGCTGACGGCCGCCCTGTCGCTGATTGAGCCGATCATCCTGGTGGTGATGGGCATTGTCGTGGTGACCATCATGATTGCCCTGTACCTGCCGATTTTCTCGCTGGGGCAGGCGGGCTCGATGGGGGCCAGATGAGGAGAGCATCCCAGGCTTGTTTTCACCCTTCGGGAAGAGCCTCTGCGGGGCCTGCAAACAGCAGGCGCCTGAACTGCGTCTATTGCGGTGAAGCCGCAATCGATTCCGTTCAGGATGACGATTGCAAGGAAGGAGTTCCCGCGCATGGCTGAGAGTCCCGTAATGGTGATGCCGGCGCCGACCCCGGCTGACGAAGCAGCGCGCGCGCAGGCCCTGGCGGCGCGCTATCGCTGCGAATTTGTCGATCTGAAGAATTTCAGGATCCAGCACGAGCTCTTCCGCTCGGTGCCGGTAGACATGATGTTCCGGTACAACTTTGTGCCGCTGGAGCAATTGGAAGACCGACTGGTGATTGCGGTGAGCGATCCGAGCCGGCTGATGGTTCTGGACGAGATTGCCGGGCTGCTGGGACAGCGAGTCGTGACACGTGTTGCGACGCTTTCGCAAATTACCGATCTGCTAAAGAAGACCGAACAGTCACAGCGCGTGCTGGACGAGGCGTCCGAGGGGCTTACGTTTGATGTCATCTCGCTCGAGGAGAATCAGGACGAGAACATCTCGATCGAGAAGCTGACGTCGGAAGAGGACATCTCCCCAATCATCCGGCTGGTGGATACGACGATCTTCACCGCGCTGGAGCGGCGGGCTTCGGACATCCACATCGAAACGTATGACGATTCTCTGCTGGTGAAGTACCGCATCGATGGCGTGCTGCAGGCCGCGATGGCGCCGATTGCGCGCGAGCATCATACGACGATCCTGTCGCGCATCAAGGTGATGAGCGAACTGGATATTGCGGAGCGGCGCGTGCCGCAGGATGGGCGCTTCCGCGTGCGCTACAAGGGCCGTCTGATCGACTTCCGCGTTTCCATCATGCCGACGGTGCATGGCGAGAACGCCGTGCTGCGCGTGCTGGACAAGGAGTCGATGAGCGAGAAGTTCAAGAAATTGACGCTGGATGTCGTCGGTTTCGCCGCGGATGATTTGCAGCGCTTCCGCCGCTACATCCGCGAGCCGTACGGCATGGTGCTGGTAACCGGGCCGACGGGTTCCGGCAAGACGACCACGCTATACGCTGCGCTGAACGAGATCAAGAGCGACGAAGACAAGATCATCACGATTGAAGACCCGGTGGAATACCAGATCCGCGGCATCACGCAGATTCCGGTAAACGAGAAGAAGGGGCTGACGTTCGCGCGCGGGCTGCGCTCGATCCTGCGCCACGACCCAGACAAGATATTGGTCGGCGAGATCCGCGACCAGGAGACGGCGCAGATTGCGATCAACTCCGCGCTGACTGGTCACCTGGTGTTCACGACGGTGCACGCGAACAACGTGCTCGATGTGCTGGGGCGCTTCCTGAACATGGGCGTAGAGGCGTATAACTTCGTCTCCTCGCTGAACTGCATCCTGGCGCAGCGGCTGGTGCGGACGATTTGCGAGTTTTGCAGTCGTCCGGTGCACATCAGCGATGAGATGCTGGAGGAGAGCGCGCTCGATCCGGCGGAATGGCGAACCTTCCCCTTCCGCGAAGGCGGCGGCTGCATCGAGTGCGGGGGCACGGGCTTCCGGGGACGTACGGCTATTCACGAATTGCTGGACCTGAACGACACGATCCGCGAGCTGATTCTGGAAAAGCGGCCGACATCAGAGATTCGACGCTCGGCGCAGGGGATGGGGATGAAGTTCCTGCGCGAATCGGCGCTTGACCGGGTGCGGGCCGGAGTGACGACACTGGGAGAGATCAATAAGGTCACGTTCATCGAGACGGGACGGTAAGACGAGCAAGATGAGTATTGTCCGCCGCATTTTTCCATCCGACATCGACGCGCTTCGTCCGCGGCTGGCGTGTGAGATCACGCCGGCGGGAGTGCTGGCGGCGCGGCCCGGGCCGGTAACCGAAGCCGGCCACGCGCAGGATGTGGTGACGCAATTCGCACCGCTGCGCATTGGTGTGCTCGAGCCAGATCTGAAAGCGCCGGCGATGACCGACCGGGCGGCGGTTTCCGCGGCTATCGGGCAGGCGCTGGAGCCGATCGCCGAGCGCGCGAAAAAAGTGACCGTGGTTGTGCCGGATGCCGCGGTGCGGGTACTGCTGCTGGATTTCGATACGCTTCCGGCGAAGGCCGTGGACGTGCTGCCGATCCTGCGCTTCCGCCTGCGTAAGCTGGTGCATTTCGATGTGGAGGATGCGGCGATCTCCTGGCAGGTGCTGCCGAAGAACGGCGATGAGCCCGTGGTGCGCACGGTGGTCGCGGTAATGCCGGCCGGGGTGCGGGCGGAGTATGAAGACGCGGTGCGCGAGGCCGGGTATGAGCCGGGCGCGGTGCTTTCGAGCTCGCTGGCGGCCTTGGCTGCAGTTTCCGGAGATGATCCGGTGCTGGTGGTGAACCGCAACGCAAACTGCATCACGACCGCGATCGCGCGCGGTCCGCAACTGCTGCTGTTCCGCACGATTGATCTGGGCGAGAGCGGAAACGGCGAGGCGGGCGAAACCCAGACAGTAGCGGAACTGCAGCAGACGGTCTCGGTTGCGATGGCCTATTACGAAGACACGTTGTCGTCGACGGCGCACACAATCTATTCCGTAGGGCCGGGAGGAGCCGCCGAGCTGGAACGTCTGCTGGAACTGCCGGGTGTGCGCGTGCGTGACCTGATTCCCTCGCGCGACAATAACGGCGCATTGGCCGGTATGTTGGCTCCGGTAGTGGGAGCGCTGGCAAGCTAATGCGGATCACACTCAATCTCGCATCGCACCCGTATGTGGAGCTTCGGCCGCTTTACCAGCGGCTGCGCGTTGTGGCGCTGCTGCTGGTGATCACCGGGGCATTGCTCTGGTGGGTGC
>DASVAI010000385.1:0-5069 GCA_036376445.1 Acidobacteriaceae bacterium | reverse complement strand
GAAGAAGCGGCTGACCTTGTGCTCGGCCGGCCAGTTCCAGAAATACCAGACAAATGCGCCGAGAAAGGCCAGCACAATGAGCGTGCCGATGATGACATTGCGGCGCTTGCGTGCGCGTGCGGCGTTATAGGAAGGGGCGTCAAGCAGGGTCATGGGCGTCTCGGAAGCATTCTAAAGCGCAGCCGTCATTCGGGGCTTTCAGCGCATGAAAGCCTACCTTAACCGGCAGACACCGCGGCGGACGGAATTGTTCCTTTGGTTATGGCAAGACGCGGCGGCGCGCGAGAGCGGTAAGCCATAGCCCGCGGCCGCAATCGACGGCATAAAGAAGTGTTTTGGAATCGGCCTCCCATGACGACTGAATCTGGTTGCAGGGCACGTCGGCAACACGCCGGGTCGCGCCCGTTTGCTCGTTGCGCAGCCAGAGATTCCACGCGTCGCCGTCCAGATGGCTATATGCCATCCAGTTGCCGTCGGGCGAGAGCGCGGGATAGCGGGATTCGCCGAGACCCAGCGGTATAGCGGCAATTGATCCGTCTGTCAGATAAATGGTGGGAGGATGGCTGCCTTCAACTGCGGAGAACGCATACTGATTCGCCCAGCGGAACGATGCCTCATAGACATTCAGCCGCGAAGGAGTCAGGGCTATATCGGCTGAGCCGCCGGCGAGAAAGGACCGCCGCAGCATGAGCTGCCCGCGGCCCCGATGATCACGCAGGAAAGCGATGTCGCGGCGGCCATCGGTTGAGAGCATGGGCTCGCGCCCGTCCACGAGAATCGCGCGCGGGATTTTGTCGTCCACGATGCTGGAATGAGGAACGGCTGCTTCTTCAAAGACGATATGGCCGTCGGCCGCTGTGAAGGAAAGCTCATCGCGCAGGGCATCACCTCTCGGAGGGGTGAGGCGGTAGCCGGTTGGTGTCATGGAGATATAAGCAACATCCGGGCCGGCACGCTGGGGACTTGCATTGAGAAGCGCCGGCGACGGAATCCGGTATGCGAACTCCTGGCGCACAGCGCGTTCCTGCTGCAAGGTGGTTCGGATGCCGAGCACCGCAATTGCGATCATGCCGGCAGCCCATGCGTACTGCGTCCGATCAAAAGTGGAATGAGCGGAAACTGACTCAGGCCAGAGCAGCGCGTAAAGCCCTGCCAGCACCGCGAGCATGAGAAACAGGCGCGGCGTGTAGAGGAGTATGGCTAATCCTGCGGCATGAGCTGGAGTTGAGATGGGAAAGCCAATGCCGAGATACGCGACGGTGAGCAGAATTAGCCATACATAACGGCGTCGCTCCAGCAGGATGGACGCGAGCACGCAGACGGGCAGCACCATCAAGACGAAGTGGTATGACGCGGGGCTGGTGGAGATGGTAAGGGATCCTGTGAGCAGCGCGGACCACTCGAGCAGGATGCGTTGCGTAGTTCTGTCATCTCTGCGGATGAGCAGGATAGCGGGCGCGAGGATGAGCATCTGGAGCGTGGGTTGGAGCAAGGCGTAGAAGAGCGGAGAGCTGTGCCACGGATGCGGGTTCCACTGCGGCTCCTGAAGGAAGAGGGCGTGCAACGCACTGGAGATGGAGGCGCTCGCTATGTTGTAGGGAGGCAATGTTTCGCCGCGCAGCGTCCAGGGCAGGACCTGATGGAGATAGGTGCGGTGCAGGTTCCAACCAAACACTGCGACGGAAATAACAAGCGCGGCGATTCCGCTGATGACTCCGGAAAGAAGCGCGGTCCAGTTTCTGCGCCGTAGAAACAGGACGAAGAGCAGCACGGGAAAGACCTTACACATCGCAGCGATGGCGAGTAGCGCGCCTGCTGTTGCGTCGCGTTCGCGCAGAGTAGCCCAGCAGGCGGTGACGATCAGCAGCAAAAGAAGAATGTAGAACTGGCCATAAAGCAGATTGCGATGCAGCGGAAAGCTGAACGCGAAAATGATCGCGATGCGGCGATACGCGAGGCCGGTCATGGAGCGCAGCAACCAGCAGAGCGGAACCAGGAAGGCGAGATTCGCAAGGATCCAGAGATGCTTGGCCGTAAGCGGAGGCAATATTGTGAGCGGCCACATCACGAGCGTGGAGAACGGCGTGATCGGCACGAGGCCGATGACGCCGGCCTCGATGCCCCGATGATCTTTTTCGCGCTGCAGCCAGATCCATTCGTACTCGCGCGCGGTGTCGACGCTTTCGCGTGCCAGCCGTGCAGAGAGATAGTAATTAGGAAAATCGGTGTTCAGGTGCATCCATGCGCGCGGCATAGTGTGGATGAAGAGATACGCAACAAGCAACAGCAGCGCGCCACGCTCGATCCAGATGATGGGGCGGCGATCGTGCGGTGCGGTCACCGCTTTATTGTGGTTACGGCGCGGATGGCGGTTGTCACTGGCTTGTCAGAGATAGGTCATCCGATTGCCGTCGGGCGCTAGCCATGGACCAGGGTCCAGAGTAGAGCGATCGAAGCCGCGAAGATAACGGCAGTAGTACCCCAGCCGAAGATGTTGGCAAGCAGGCTGTTGGTCTTATCGCCCATGATCCGGCGGCGGTTGGTCATCAGCATGATGAGCAACATGAGCGGTGGCGTGGAGAAGCCCTGCACGATCCCGGCGAAGACGAGGGCCTTCATGGGATTGATGTGAAGGAAGTTCATGGCCACCGCAGCGGCCATTACGCCGGCGATGGTCAGGTAGAAGGTCTTCGCATCGCGGAAGCGAAGATTCAGTCCGTTGGCGCAGTCGAAGGTCTGGCAGACGTCGTATGCGGCACCGGTGGTCGTGACGGGAATGGCCAGAAAGCCAACGCCGACAATGCCGAGGGTGAAGAGCAGGCTGGCGGCGTGCCCGGCGACCGGCGCAAGCGCCTGCGCCGCATCGGCAGCGGTTTCGATGTTATGGCGACCCTGGGCGAAGAGAGTGGCCGCGGTGGCCGTGATGATGGAGTACATCACGAGCGCGGAGAAGAACATACCGAAGAACACATCGAGCAGCGTGCGGCGGAGCCGGCGTTTGGAGGTGCCGCGACGATCGCGCAGGCGAACCTGCCCGGCGGCGATCTTCTCTTCTACTTCTTCGTTGGATTGCCAGGTGAATAGATAGGCAGAGAGCGAGGTACCAATCATGGCAACCAGGATGGACAGCATGGCGCGGTCGAAGCGAATGGCGGGATGGAAGAGAGCCTGCGTGATTTGATGAGGGTCCGGGCGCGCAAGCACGATGGAGACCACATAGGCGAGGAGTAGCAGTGACAGGGCACGAAAGAAATTGGAAATGGTGCGGTAGGAGCCCCATATCTGCAGCACAAGCGAGAGCCCAGCGACCATTGCGACGAGCACCCTCTCCGGCACAGGCATGACAAGGTGGAGTGCAGCGGCGATACCGCCGATGTCCGCACCGGCTTCGATGGTATTGCCGATCACGACGGCGGCTAGTACGCAGTACAGAAATTTGCGCGAGTAGTTGCTGCGAATTGCGGAGAAGAGTCCCTGGCCTGTGACCTGCCCCAGCTTGGAAGAGAGATAAACAACCGTCACCATCATGGGGAGCAGAAAAGGGGCGGTCCAGAGCAGCGCGTATCCGAAGGCGGCGCCTGCCTGTGAATATGTGCCGACGGCGGAGCAGTCGTCATCTGCAGCGCCGGTAATGATGCCGAGACCGAAGGAGCGTAGGAGACCCGGTCGTGGCGGCGCATTGGATCCGTCGGATGCAGGCGCGTCTCGTTGCTCAGGCCTTTCGACGATCTTCGGAGCTCCCGGCGTGTTTCGCATTCCGTTCAACTGCTCTGCAGTGGTTTTGAGATGGATTCCAGTGACTTGCCGGCCGCTTCCACTCCGAACCATGCTTCGCAAACGGCAGCGGCGATCATGAGCAGCGCACCGAGGCCATACCCGAGCGCCAGCAGAGTTCGCGAGTGTGTCTGGATGATTAAGCCAAACAAGAGCGGCGCGCCGACGCCTCCCGCGAGAGTGCCCAGGGCATAGAAGATTGCAATGGCGAAGGCCCGAAGCTCGAGCGGGAAGATCTCACTGACCGTCAGATAAGCCGCACTTGCGGCAGAGGATGTGATGAAGAAGATCACCGTGAAGCAGATCTCGACCCCCGTACCATTCAGTCCGCCCATCGCAAACGGCACGGTTATGGCGGCCAACAAAATGCCGGCGCTGCCGTAGGTGATCGAGATCATCTTCTTGCGGCCGACGGTATCGAAGAGCCTGCCGATCGTGAGGGGCCCGAGGAAGCTGGCGATGCTGAACGGCAACAAATGCCAGGGGATCTGCTTGTCCTCGAAGTGAAAGAACGTCTTGCCTACCAAGCCATAACTGAAGAACACCGCATTAAAAAAGAAGGCCTGCGCGATCATCAGCATCAGGCCGAGATACGTCCGCTTCCTGTTTTCGCCAAGCATGTTCCCGAAGATTTCGGGCCAGGGTGTGTGATCGCGCACCTTGATTTTGAGGGGCTCCGTGTCTGGATCGGAATGGGAATTTGTGGCCCATGCCTTCGACTCAATCTGGTCGACAATTTCTTCGGCGCGCTTTTCCTGCCCGCGCAACATGAGCCAGCGCGGGCTCTCGGGCACGGATAGGCGAAGCAGAAATATGACGATCCCAAGCAATCCGCCGATACCGAAGGCGAAACGCCAACTGTGGTTTCCGCCGATGGCGTGCCCGCTCAACAGATAGATCGCCGCAAGCGAGCCGGCTGTGCCCCCGATCCAGAAGGTGCCGTTCACAATGAGGTCAACAGTTCCACGCACGCGTCCAGGTATGAGTTCGTCGACGGCAGAGTTGATGGCGGCATATTCGCCGCCAATGCCCACGCCGGTAACGGCGCGAAACAGGGCAAAGGAAAAGAAGTTCCAGGAGAATGCGCTGGCGAGTGTGGCAAGAGAGTAGGTGGCCACGGTGACGAGAAAGAGGCGTCTGCGGCCGAGCCGACGGTGAGATAGCCGAAGAAAAGCGCACCAAACACTGCTCCGGCGAGATATGAAGTAGCAGCGCCGGTGACCTGTGCATCTGTAAGCGACAAGCCCTGCGGGGAATTCAGGATTCCGGCAAGCGAGCCGACCAACGTGACTTCA
>DASVAI010000379.1:0-7567 GCA_036376445.1 Acidobacteriaceae bacterium | reverse complement strand
CCTGCCAGCGGAAAATGGCGCAGCCTCCGGTTTGCGACGCGGGTCGACGGAAGTGAATGTCCGATCACGGACAGAGCAGTCCATCGCCGGACAGCAGCGGCATGACTTTCCGGTGATGGGAGCGCTCTTTCCTGGCTCTCTCCTCATCAACCACCCCGGGCGAGAACGGCACTCTGCGTGCATCCATCATGATGGGAGTTTCGCGGCCATGCTCCGATCGCTTCGTTACGCCATTCGCCAGCTTCGCAACAGCCCGGGCTTTGCCGCCACTACCATCCTCACGCTCGCACTCGGCATCGGCGCTACGACGGCGATCTTTAGCGTTCTCGATGCGGTGCTTCTCCAGCCGCTGCCCTTCCCGCATCCGGACCGGCTGGTCGCGATTGCCTCCATGCCGGACGAAACCGTATCCATCCCAACGCTGCACGACTGGCAGACGCGTGGCAACAGCTTCCAATCCATCGCAGGCTATCGCGGCTGGGCGCCTACCGTGCAATCGTCCCTCGGCAGCCACGTCGGCAATGTTGCCGAAGTCACGCAGAACTTCTTCTCCACACTTGGCGCGAGCTTCGCCCTTGGGCACGATCTGCCGCAGACTGGCAATGAGCAGGACTGCACCGGCGAGGTTGTCGTCAGCGGCGCATTCTGGAAGCGGCTCGGCGCGTCCTCACTCGGCGCCCGCATACTTGAGATCAATCGTCGTACCTTCCAGATCACAGGCGTGCTGCCGCTGTCCGAGACCATCGAAGGCGCTGAGTCCCTCAACCAGCCGGATATCTTTATCCCGACCGGATGCGACCCGTACCAGCGACCCAGCGCGCGCGGCAACCTCGATTATTGGGTCATCGGCCGGCTTCGTTCCGGCGTTTCCATCTCCCAAGCCACCGCCGACCTGACGCGCATACAGCGCACGTTGCAGCATGACTTTCCCGCCGACTACAGCGGGATTGCCGGCCGTCCGCCGGTCGTCATTCCCTGGATCACGAAGCTCACTGGAGCGGAGACGCAACCGGCCCTCTACTCCACGCTAGCGGCCTGCGGCCTGCTGCTGCTGATCGGCTGTGCGAACCTCGCCAACCTGCTGCTGGCCCGCAGCATCCGGCGGCGGCGCGAGTTCGCCACCCGCGCAACGCTGGGCGCCCGCTTCACACAACTGCTCCGGCAACTGCTGGTGGAGAGCGCGGTGCTTGCGTTCGCAGGCGCTGTCGGCGGCATTGGCCTGGCCTATGGAGCGCTCCGCCTGCTGCTTCAGGCACGTGCGCTGCACCTGCCACGGCTCGCCCATGCTTCCATCAGCCCCGTAGCGCTGGTCTTCGTCATATGTGTCACCACGCTGGTGACACTTCTGCTGACGCTATTGCCTGCCACGCGCACGCTGCGCGCGGACCTGGTGCGTGACCTCGCCGGCGCAGGCCGCGCCTCCGGCGGCAGCAGCCTGCGCCGCGTTGGCCGCGTTCTGGTCGCCGCCCAGATCGCTTTCACTTTCGTGCTGGTCGCCTGCGCCGGTTGGACAGTCGCTAGCGTCTATACGCTGCTACATCAGCCGCTCGGCTTTGCGTCCGATCATCTGTTGATGGCCGGCGTGGACATCGACAACACCAGCGTCACGCCGCGCTACAACGCGCAGCAGACGAATCTCTTCTTTACTCAGATGGTCGAGCGCCTGCGGCATCTGCCCGGCGTCACTGCCGTAGCTGCGAGCAATCATCCGCCGTTAGGCGGCGCCATCGACCGCTTCGGCTTCTGTTCCGATACGCACCCCGACGAATGCCAGCATCACATCACGCTCCATCCCAACTCCTATCACGTCACGCCCGGCTACTTCGCGACCGTGGGACAGGCCATGCTGGCGGGCCGTGACTTCAACGACGCTGATAACGGCTCACGGCATGTTGCTATCGTGAACCGTTTGCTTGCCGAGCGGGAATGGCCACGCCAGAGCGCCATCGGCCATCGCGTCTGGACGGGCGACTTCCAGGACTGGGCGACTGTGATTGGTGTAGTCGGCAACGTTCACAGCTACGATCTGCAATCCGGCACAGGACCCGATATGTATCTTCCAGAGGCCGATCACGCCAAAACCGCCATGGTCTTCATGATCCGCACCAGCGGTGATCCTGCGCTGCTCGCCCATACGGTGCGCGACATCATCCGCGCGCAGCACTCCGATCTCGCGCTCTATCATCTGCGCACCATGAGCCAGGAGATGTCTTCTGAAGTCGAGCTGCGCAGCTTCCTCATGCAGCTCGCCGCCGCCTTCGGCGCGCTCGCGCTCTTCCTCGCGGTCCTCGGCACCTATGGTCTGCTGGCCTACGAAGTCTCGCTGCGAGAGAAGGAGATCGGCATTCGTATCGCGCTCGGTTCTTCCCGACAGGCAATCGTGCAACTGCTCCTCGCGCAGGAATCACTCTGGATTCTCATCGGCGCCGTTGCCGGCCTCATTGGCGCCAGTCTCACCGGCTATGCTCTGCGTGCCGAGTTTTACCACGCCCGCGCCGCCTCGCTGCCCGTCCTGGCCGCCTCCCTCGCTCTGCTGATTGTCCCTGCGCTCATCGCGATCGCCCTGCCGGCCCGGCGCGCTGCCCATCTCGATCCCGTTCAAACCCTTCGCAGCGAATAACTGCCTGCCCTGGCGACTGCACAACACCAAATAATTTTTTCCCGACCGATGTCGAAAACCTGCCGCCCGCTCCGACTCCCCAATGAAAGACAATTCCCAGGGAGAGGAAAAACCATGAAATACATCCTGATGATGACCGGCTCGATCGCCGGCGTCGGAACGTATCGAGCATGGTCCGAGCAGGACCGTCAGACCCATAGGGCGGCCCTCGCGCAGATCAAGAAGGAGCTGAGCAACTCCGGAGAGTTCATCGCCACCGAGGGCCTGGCAGCCCCGGATCAGGGCAGGATCGTGCGCGGAGAGAAAGATGCCTTGCCTGTCACGGATGGCATCTTCCCCGAATCCAAGGAGTTTCTGCTTGGCTACTGGATCGTTGACGTCGGCACACCCGAGCGGGCCTGCGCGATAGCCAGTCGCATTTCTGCGGCGCCGGGTCCCGGTGGAGTGCCCACGAACATGCCCATCGAAGTGCGTCAGATCATCGCCAGTCAGCAATGATGGCGGAAGCTCACGCTTGCAGCATTCAGAAACGGATATTCACGCCCACAGAATAAGGAAGGAATCTCATGAAATACATCCTGATGATGAATTGCCCGAGGAACGGATACGAGTCGATGGGGACCTGGCCCAAGAAGGCCATCGCGGACCACATGGCCTTCATGCACGCGCTCAACAAAGACCTGCGCGAAGCAGGCGAATGGGTCGCCGGAGAGGGCCTCGCCGATCCACGCCAAGCCGTCATTGTCCGCGTCGGCAAGGACGGCGTTCCCGTCACCGACGGCGTCTTCCCCGAATCCAAGGAGTTCCTCGCCGGCTACTGGATCGTCGATGTCGACAGCGAGAAGCGCGCGCACGAGATCGCCGCCCGCGCATCCTCCGCTCCCGGCCCCGACGGCAAGCCCTTCGTCATTCCCATTGAAGTCCGCCAGGTGATGAGCGGCCCACCCGACGAATTCGCCGCCTGATGAGCGCCGTCCTCAACCGCGACACCGAGCATCTGCTGCGTGACCTCGCGCCGCAGGTGCTCGGCGTGCTCATGCATCGCTACCGCGACTTCGCCTCCGCCGAGGATGCCGTGCAGGAATCGCTCATCGCCGCTGCAAACCAGTGGCCGCGCGAGGGCCTGCCGGACAATCCGCGCGCCTGGCTGATCCGCGTCGCGATCCGCCGCATGACCGATACCATGCGCAGCGAGTACGCCCGCACCGACCGCGAGACCGCCGTCGGTGGCGCGCAATCTCCCTTCGTCGTTCCCAGCTTCGATCCGGAAGAAACCGCCGCGCACGATGACACCCTCGTCCTGCTCTTCATGTGCTGCCATCCCGCGCTCACGCCCTCATCGGCCATCGCGCTCACGCTGCGCGCCATTGGCGGCCTCACCACAGCCGAGATAGCCAGCGCCTTCCTCGTGCCGGAAGCCACCATGGCGCAGCGCATCTCCCGCGCCAAGGCCGCTATCAAATCCTCAAAGGTGCGCTTCCACATGCCCTCGGCAAAGGAGCGCGCAGCGCGCCTGCGCTCCGTCCTTCACGTGCTCTATCTCATCTTCAGCGAGGGCTACACCTCTAGCGCCGGTCCCGAACTCCAGCGCCTTGACCTCGCCGCCGAGGCCATCCGCCTCACCCGCGCTACGCGCGCCATGCTGGCTGACGACAGTGAAGTCGCCGGCCTGCTCGCCCTCATGCTGCTCACCCATGCCCGCCGCGCGGCGCGCACCGGTCCGCACGGCGAGATCATCCCGCTCGATAAGCAGGATCGCTCGCTCTGGGACAAAGCCGCCATCGAAGAAGGTTCCGCGCTGCTCTCCGCTGCGCTGCAGAATGGTGCCGTCGGCAGTTACACATTGCAGGCCGCCATCGCAGCCCTGCACGACGAAGCACCCCGGGCCGAAGCGACCGACTGGCCGCAGATCCTCGCCTTCTACGAACTGCTCCGCCGCATGTCAGACAATCCCATGGTGCTGCTCAACCACGCCATCGCCGCCGCCATGGTCCACGGCCCCGCGCACGGGCTCCACCTGCTCAGCTCACTCGATAAAGATCCGCGACTCGCCGGCCACCATCGCCTCGACGCCGTGCGCGCGCACCTGCTCGAGCTCAGCGGAGACCACGCCTCCGCCATCGCCCACTACCAGGCCGCCGCTCAGAAAACCGCCAGCCTGCCCGAGCGCAATTACCTGCTCACCCAGGCCGCGCGCCTCGCCGAATCATCTCCGCATCAGGCGTAAGCAACCGCCAGTCGGCTAAAGCCGATCTCCTTCGGCTCCGCGTCGATGCGCGCAAACCCCGCATCCTTCAGCATGCGAGCGATCTCCGCATGGGTATACGCATCTCCCGATTGTGTGTTCACCAGCATGACCATGCTGAACGCAGCCGCCGTCGGCGGTGTCACGCGATCGTCATTCGGCATAAACTCCAGAATCGCCACACGCCCGCCCGGCTTCAGCGCCGCCCGCACCTTTTTCAGGAACTTCGTACAGGTAGCCTCGTCGAAGTGGTGCAGAAAATTCGGAATCAGCACCAGGTCGTAATCGCTGCCGAACTCCGTCTCAAACGCGCTCCCCGGAATTGGATGGTAGCGCTCGCCCACGCCCATCGCCTGTGCGTTCCCCTTCGCCACTTCCAGCACGTTCTTCCAGTCCGCCGCATACACCTGCGCGCCCGGATTCTCCTTCGCCACGCTGATCCCGTACATCCCATGCCCCGCGGCAATGTCCAGCACCTTGTGCGCCTCGCCGCCTTTGCGCAGTTCCGCCGCCATCAACTGCGCCGGCATGCGCATCAGCGGCATCATCGCGCGCGCGAAGATCACCCACTCCGGGTTTTCCGCCACTGTCGATCCGTCGCCGTCCCGGGCCGTGCCGCCGCGTCGCACCGCCTCGGTCAGACGGGTAAATCCCTCAAGCACCCGCGGGTTCAGCAGGAACTCCATCGCGCCGCCGATGTACGCCGGCGACTGCCGGTTGAGGAAGATCGCCGTATCTGGTGCCAGTCCATACTGCGTTCCCTCCTTGGTCAGCAGCCCATGGATCGTCAGAAAATCACAGAGCGTGCGCACTCCGCGCTCCGCGGCCCCGCACCGCTTGGCTATTGCTGCCGCCGTCCGATTGCCTTCCGCAATCGCGGTGAAAACCTCCAGCTCCACGGCAGTTTTCAGAGCTTCGGTCTGCTGGTGCGCATTCATAAGGTTGAAGAAGCGCTCCGGCGTAGGTTGTTGTGGCGGTACTTCACGTGTCGTCTGCTGCGGCTGTGCCGTCGTGGCCATCGGTTTTCTCCTCGGAATCTCCGCGCAGCTTAAATGAGTTGAGCAACCTTTGAAAATCCGGATAATTTCTTGCCAAAACCGCGCATACTCCTATTGACATTCGATATGAGCCGGGCGCATGCTTCCTGCAGAATGTCGATAGGAGGTGCCGATGAGTTCTAGCCAGACCAATCTCCTCCAGGGCACGCTCGACCTGCTCATCCTCAAAGCTCTCAAGACCGGCGAGCTGCACGGGCTCGGTGTCTCCCGCCGCATCGACCAGATCACTCGCGGCACTTTTCAGGTCAAGCCCGGATCGCTCTTCCCCGCGCTCCACCGCATGGAGGAGGCCGGCTGGATCACCGGCTTCTGGGGCGAATCGGAGAACAAACGCCGCGCCCGCTTCTATCGCCTCACTAAAGCCGGCGAGCGCCAGTTAGGACACGAAAGCGAAGAATGGCAGAAGATCGCCACCGCCATGACCCACGCCCTCAAAGCAATATAGGAGGTCTCGCGATGCAGCTCTGGTCCCGCCTCAAAAGCCTCGCGCGCAATCTCCTCCACAAGCCCGCAATCGAGAGCGAACTCGACGAAGAGCTACGGACCTACGCCGCCCAACTCACCGAAGAAAAAATCGCCGACGGCATTTCACCCGCTGAAGCCCGCCGCACCACACTCGCGGAACTCGGCGGCATCGAGCAGGTCAAGCAATCGGTCCGCGACCGCCGCACCGGCATCACACTTGAGCTCCTCTGGCAGGACATCCGCTACGCCCTCCGCCAGCTCGCCCGCCACCGAGCCTTCACCCTCACCGCCGTCCTCACGCTGGCACTAGGCATCGGCGCTACCACCGCAATTTTCTCCGCCGTCTACGCACTTCTGCTGCGCCCGCTCCCTTATCCGAACAGGGACCGGCTGATGTACATCTCCGAGCAGCATGTCTTCGGAAACCCGGACACGCTCGCCTCCCCGGACTTCGTCGCCGCCCAATCCACCGTCAAATCCTTCGCGCAATTCGCCGGATACAACGACTGGATTCAGAACCTCACCGGCCTGGGCGATCCCCTCCGCGTCCATCGCACCGGTGTTACAGCAAACTTCCTCCCCATGCTCGGTGTGCTTCCGCAGCTTGGCCGCCTCTTCACCCAGGAAGAAGACCGTCCCGGGGGTCCGCCTGTCGTCATTCTCAGCGATCCTCTCTGGCGCAACCACTTCCATGCCGATCCGGCCATCGTCGGCAAATCCATCGCTCTAAACGGCAAGCTGGAAACTATCGTTGGCGTCATGCCGCGACACTTCAGCTTTGCCGATCTCACCCTTGAGCCCGATGTCTACGTACCCATCGATCTCGATCGCGACACGGTGCTCTCTATCGAAAAACCAGTCTTGGCCGTCGAAACCGTGGTCCTTCTTCGCACCGGCAGCAGCATTGAAAAGGCACAGGCCGAGTTGCAGACCTTCTACCAAGCGCGCGCCCGAAAAGTGCCGCGAGAGATCGCGCCCTACTATGCGCACTTGCAGGTCACCGTCGAACCGCTCCAGCGCCACATTGCGGGAGACAACCGCAAGCCGCTCTTCATCCTTCTCGCCTGCGTCGCCGCCGTCCTCTTCATCGCCTGCGCCAACGTCGCCAACCTGCAGCTCGCCCGCGCCGTCTCCCGCCGCCATGAAACCGCTCTCCGCGGAGCCCTCGGCGCCTCGCGC
>DASVAI010000370.1:0-12842 GCA_036376445.1 Acidobacteriaceae bacterium | reverse complement strand
CGCGAGCACTGCGAACACCGATACCAGGGCAGAGCTCGCGCGTCGCACGGCACGCGACTGATCGGCAAGCGTGGTCATCGAGATTGATTTGAAGACCGGCAGTTCGGGATCGACGCTCCACAGCACGCGTTCGGCTGCTTTCGTCATTGCCTCGGGATCGGTCTGTGTCCGGATCGTGAATGCGACAAGCGAGAGCGGTCGTTGATCGAAGGGCCGATAAATATCGTCATGCGTGGGCTGGTCCTGGCCGAAGGCCTTCACGTCGCCGACAACGCCGACAACCCGCCACCAGTCCGGTTTGCCTGCGTTGCCTAGATTCAGCTCTTCGCCGATGGGATCCTTGCCTTTGAAGTAATAGTTGGCGAAGGTCTGATTGATCATGGCGACCTGCTGACTTCCGGCGCGGTCGTCTGCGGTGAAGTTGCGGCCGCGCAGCAGCGGAATCTGCATGGTGCGAAGGTATTCGGGTGTGAAGGCGCGATCGTCAGCTTCGGGCTCCTGCCCCGGTGCGGGTGGCGCCTGGCCGCGCAGCAGAAAGTTTGTCGTTCCCCAAAAGCCGCTTAAGGGCAGAAAGTCCGTTGCGCCTGCCGAAGTGACTCCGGGCAGCGCATTCAGCCGGCGAGTGACCTCGCTGACGAAGTTACGCGTCTTGCTCTGGTCGGAAGGCAAATAGCGGTTTGGCGGCAACAGCACTTCAATAGAAAGGACGTGGTCCGGCTGAAAGCCGAGCGTCGCATTCATGACGCGCTGAAAGCTGGCGACCACCAGGCCGGCTGCTGTCAGAAGAATCAGCGAGAGCGCGATTTCGCTGATGACCACCGCGTTCCGCGAGCGGTTCTGTTGGCGAGATGCGGTGGTGCCACGCCTGCTGTCGCTCATCGCCGTGTCTGCCCGGGTGCGCATGGCCCTCAGCACCGGTGCGATTCCGGAGAGCACGGCTGTGAGCAGCGTGATGGCGAACGCGAAGAGGAACACGCCGCCGTCCATGGGGATCTGCTTGATTTTCGGAATGTCGAGATTAGCGACCTCGTTGGGGAAGAGGCTGACGAGAAAATGCGTTCCGAAAAAAGCCAGCGGTATGCCGACTCCGCCGCCGATTGCAGCCAGCACCAGGCTTTCGGTAATGAACTGTCGCAGCAGGCGCAGGCGTGTCGCGCCGAGAGCGAGGCGAACCGCGATTTCCTTCTGTCGCTCGGCATCGCGCGCCAGCGAGAGGCCGGCGGTGTTCGCGCAGGCGATCAGCAGCACCAGGCTGACCGCCGCCATGAGCAGCCATAGCGGCTTGCGGATGTCCCCGACCAGTTGCTCGCGAAGCGGAACGAGCACAACACGCTTGCTGCGGTCTGTATTCGGATGCGCGGCTGCAACCTGCGCTTCGACTGCGTTCAGCGCTCTCTGAGCTTCGGCAAGCGACACGCCCGGCTTCAGCTTGCCAAGGATGCGCACGTAGGTGCGGTCGTAATTGTCGAAGGCGGCAGGGCTCATGGCCGCAGGGACCCACACCTCTACCGTGGTGGGGTAGTTGAATGCGGGCGCCATCACGCCCAGCACGGTGTATGGCTTGCCGTCGAGCGTGATCGGTTTGCCGACGATCGCCGGGTCGGCATGAAAACTCGTGCGCCACAGATGATCGCTGAGCAGCGCAACCAGCGGACCCCCGTCGCGGTCTTCCTGGTCGGTATAGAGGCGGCCAAGCTGGGGCTCTGCGCCGAGAATGCGCAGGTAGTTGGCCGAGACCGCATAGCCGATGAGCAGTTGCGGTGCGCCCTGGCCGGTGAGCGTGTGCTCATCGTCATAGGAAGGCGCGATGTCCGCCAGGATGCCGCTGCGCTTCCAGGCGGCGAAGTCGCCGGCGCTGCTGGGGTGCGGCTTTCCGTCACCCGCGTCATTTGCCGTCCATACGGCCACAATGCGATCGGCGTCCTTATAAGGAAGGGAATTCAGCAGGACTGCCTTGACCACGGAGAAGATCGCGGTAGTTGCACCGACGCCGAGCGCCAGCGTGAGGATCGCAGTGATGGCGAAGCCCGGTGATTTGCGAAGCTGATGCAGCGCGAACTTTACATCGGCCCAGATGCTTTCGAGCGTCGGCCATTGCCAGACCTGGCGGCTTCGTTCTGCAATGACCGTAGGGTTGCCGAACTCGCGGCGCGCTTTCTGCGCGGCTTCTTTTTGCGGCATGCCTTCCTCCATCAACTCCTCCGTGCGCTCGTCGATGTGCTCGCGGATCGAGACATTCAGATCGTGATAACGGCGGTTGCGATTGAACACCATTCCTCTACTCACTTCTCAGGGCGCGTACCGGATCGAGATATGCGACGCGCATCGCTGGAATGATGCAGGCGACCAGCGAGATCGCGCCGAGCAGGACAAACGATAGAAAGAAACTGGCCGCATCCAGCGGACTGATCTCGAAGAGCAATTGGGCCAGCACCCGAGTGATCATGATCGCCGCGAGAACACCAGCCGAAATGCCCGCCGTTGCCAGCATCAGCCCGTGACGAAGCACTACGGCCATGACATTGCGGCGCGTCGCTCCCAACGCAATTCGGATGCCGAACTCATGGCGCCGTTCGAGCGTGGTGTATGAAACAGTGCCGTAAATTCCAACTGCGGAAAGCAGCAGCGCCAGAGCGGCGAATGCGCCGAGCAGCGAAAGGCTGTATCGGCGCGGAGCCAGCATGTGAGAGATGAGGTCCTGCATGGCGATGATCTCGTTCACCGGCTGGTCAGGCCGCAGGGCGTGAATCCTGGTGCGGATGCTGTTCTGGAGATGCAGCGTGGCGCCGTCGCTGCGAACGAACAGGCTCATGCTGGCCAGATCGTGATTGGTCTCATCCTGTAAGTACGGCATGTACACAGCGGGCGCAATTGGCTGTTCGAGCGCGCCCTGCTTCATGCCTTGCACGACGCCAACGATCTCGCGCATGCGCGGAGTCGAATTGCCGACACGGCCCGGGCCCGTGTAGTTGACGGCAATGCGCTTGCCCAGGGGATCCTGACGGGGCCAGTACCGGCGCGCAGCTTCCTCATTAATGATGACCACTGGGGCGGATTCCGCTTTGTCGCTGGAGCGGAAAAAGCGTCCCCGGAGCAGAGGTGTTCCGCTGACACGGAAGAAGTCGGAACTTGCCCAGCATCCTTGAGCGGGGGCAGCGTGGTTCGGATCGTTGGCACGATTCTCAAAGAGAAGTGTTGCGATGGCCGCGTTTGCACCCGGCGTGCAGTCGGCAACCGCCGCGGCGCGCACTCCGGGAAGGCTGGCAATGTCCTCCAGCACATCCCGCCAGAAGACACGTCCTTCCGGCGCGTAGTAGTTGGTTCGCAGATAGGTGGTGAGCATGTGGTCTGGCTCAAAGCCGAGTTCCACGTGCGAGATGCGCCAGTAGCTGTGCAGAAGCAGACCGGCACAGACCAGGAAAAGCATTGCGCAGGCAAGCTCTGCGACGATCAGCCCGGAGAATGCACGCCCGTGAAATTTTCTGGTGGCCGTCCGACCGCTTCGCAAAAAGGACGCGAGGTCGAGCGAGGAGAACATCCATGAAGGCACCCAACCGAAGAAGAGCGTTGTAGCAACTGCAACGGCACCCGTGGCCAGCAGCACCGTGCTGTTGAGATGAATGCCGTCGAGGCGAGGGAGATTCAATCCTGGCAGGGAAGGCAGGAGATGCAGCGCAAACCAGGCGAGGAGCACGCCTGGAGCACATGCCACAGCCGCGAGCATAAATCCTTCCACGGTCAATTGCTGCAGCAGCCGCTTGCGCTCTGCTCCGAGGCTGAGGCGCAGGGCCATTTCGTCGGAGCGCCGGGCGGCGCGGGCCAGTAGCAGTACAGCGATGTTGAGACACGCGACGAACAGCACGAGTGCAACCGCAAGCATGATGAGGCGCAATTGCATGCGCGCCGATCCAACCACATCGTCCTTCAGCGGCGTGAGCTGTACCCGGAGGTCATGCGGCTCACCGGGAGCGCGGCGCCGGATTGCGGTGAGCTCTTCCTGGGCCGCCGCTGGAGTAACACCGGGCTTGAGCCGTCCAATCACAGTCAGGAATTTATTGCTACGCCACTTCATAAAGGGCCAGCTTGGATGTGTTGTCTGCGGTGGCCACACATCGGTTGCAGGGAACAGGTCGGACAGAGAGGGCGGCGTGATGCCGATGATGGTTTGTGGACTACCGCCTATCTGAATGACCCGCCCCAGGACGTGAGGATCACCGCTGAGCTTGGTTTTCCAGAAGCGATACGAGATCAGGATGGTATCGCTGTCGAGATGATCGTAGTCATGAGCGTTGTACAGACGGCCCATATACGGTCGAACGCCCAGCATGGAAAAAAAGTCTTCGGAAATGGCGGTGCAGTCGAGCAGCCGGGGTTCGCCGTCTCCCGTCCATGTCTCTGTGAAATGAGGGATTAGTTCAGCAATAGAGGAAAACGATCGGCTCTGCTCCTGATAGTCGAGGAAGTCTGGTCCCGAGTTGGCGATGTGGGCGCTACCCTGGGCATCCGACCGCGCCCACACGGCATAGAGCTGATGCGGCTTCGGAAGGGGAAGCGGCTCCAGCAGAACGTGGTGCACGACGCTGAAAACCGCGGTATTGATGCCGATCCCCAGGGAGAGGATCAGCGTAGACGATACCGTGAATCCCGGCGAGTTGCGCAATTGCCTTGCCGCAAACTTCAGATCGGTCCAGATGCTTTCGACCGTGGGCCACTGCCAGATCTGGCGGCTGCGTTCCGCGATCACCGTCACGTTACCGAACTCGCGGCGGGCTTTCTGTGCGGCTTCTCTGCGCGGCATGCCTTGCTCGATCAGTTCCTCCGTGCGCTCCTCAATGTGCTCACGGATCGACACATCTAGATCGTCATAACGGCGGTTGCGTGGCAGCCATCTCATAAACGCTACTCCGCGCGCAGTGCTTTCATTGGTTCCACCGATGCAGCCCGCCGCGCCGGCAGATAACAGGCCACTGCCGCAACGGTCACGAGCGCAAAGGAGACACCAGTGAGAATCGTGGGGTTTGTAGCGCTTACCCCATATAGGAGTTGAGAGAAGCTGGAAGCAAGACGGCCCAGGAACACTGTGGCTATGACGCCAACCGCCACACCGGCAACTGTGAGTCGAAGCCCCTGACCGATGATCATGCGGAGGATCTTTGTTCGCTCTGCGCCGAGCGCGAGCCGGATGCCGATCTCGCGCGTGCGCTGTGACACTGCGTAGGAGATCACTCCGTAGAGACCGATGAAACCGAGCGCGAGCGCCATGCAGCCCGCGATCCCGAGCATCACTAGCGTGAACGATGTTCGTGCCAGCGACTGGCTGTAGATGTCCTGCATGGTACGCATCGAGGCCACCGGCACATTGGAATTCACGGACCACACTGCCTGACGAAGCTCGCCTAGGAAGCTCTCGGTTCCGGCGCGATCGCTGCGCACGATGAATGTCGCCGAGCGGATGGCATCCAAGGTGCCAGGACCCCAGTAGCCCTCAGCCAACTCAGGCCAGTACACGATCGTGGGCGCCTTTTCCTGAACGCCGTTTTCGTACATGTCCTGAACTACCCCGATGACCTCAGTCCACGGCATGCTCGTCCATCTGCGAATCCTTTTGCCGATCGCGGCGGAAGGACTGCCCCACATCTCGCGCGCAAGATTCTCCGATACAATGACGACGGGTAGACGGTTGTAGATCTCGGGCCACGTAAACTCGCGTCCCGCGACAATCCTGGTTTCCGCTGTGCGGAAGAAACCCGGGGAAACGTTGTTGAAGAGGCGCAGGGGCGGGTTCTCGCCGACGTAGGTCTTTCCCTCCGCAAAGATCTGATCCCAGCCTGCTTCAATGCCTTCCATCGGCATCGCGCTTGCGAATGCGACAGAAGTTACACCGGGTATTGCCGCCAGCTTATCGGCAATCTCATTTTGCGACCGTGTCACCATCTGCGGGCTCGCGATGAGTGAATTGGGAATCATGATGCGCATCGTTTCGAGATGCTGAGCGTCCGCAAAGCCGGGATCGATGCTCCGCAGCTTCTGAAATGTGCGAATCATCAATCCCGCGCTCACCAGCAACACCAGTGCCATCGCGACTTGAGCCACAACCAGAAGATTGCGTGCATGATTGCGTTCCCGGCTGACGCTTGCCGTTCTGCCAGCACTCTGCAGAGCCGCCGGAGTCCACGATCCTGCATATCGGAGCACCGGGAGCATCCCGAATAGCACACCGGAAATGATCGATAGTGCAAACGTAAACAGCAGCGCTCGCGAATCCAGCACAATTTCATTCAGACGCGGAAGATTCGCTGGCCCGATTGCGAGAAGCAGGCGAAGGCCCGCATAGGCGACTCCTACTCCGGCTGCACCGCCGAGAAGCCCGAGCAGCAGGCTCTCCGTAAGAAGGTCTCGCGCAATACGCCCGCGTCCGGCGCCGAGCGCGACGCGAACCGCAAGCTCCTGCTGCCGGGCTTCGGCTCGGACCAGTTCGAGATTTGCGACATTCGCGCAGGTGATCAGCATGACGGCGGCGAGGGTCCCCATCACCACCCAAAGCATTCCTCCGATATTTCCAATCACCTCCTGCTTGAGAGGACGAATGGCTGGAGTGATTCTCCAGTTCTCGTACCAATGTGGATTAGTACCCGGGCCATTCGACCAAGAGTCCATCCAGATCGGCACCATGCGCGCGATATCGGCATCGGCCTGCGCGATCGTGATGCCGGGTTTGAGGCGGCCGATGCCCTGATAGCCAAAGCCGGCCAGGATCTGCTTGTCGCGATCGAAGGCCAGCGGCGCAATAACGTCGAAGTCCGCGCTCACGATTCGGAATCCGCGTGGCATCACGCCAACGATCTCGCGTGTTTGGGAGTCGATTGTGATGCCGCGGCCGATCGCGGAACGTTCCCCACCGAAGCGCCGCTGCCAGTAACCGTAGCTCAACATGACGGCCTTTGCGCCGCGTGGGTTCTGGTCCGCGCGCGTCAACCAGCGGCCGGCTGCAGGCGGCACATCGAGCGACTGCAGCACACCATCCGTGATCAGCGCCGTATGAACCTGTTCCGGTTCGGCGATTCCGGTCACGTTCGCTGTGCCGGTGATCCAAACGCCCAGCGACTGAAAGGATCGGTTCTGCTCGGAGAAGGTGAAGTACATCGATGGAGAAAGCCGCAGCCCTTCAACGAAGCTGGTCAGTCCCGCGGCACCGGGCGCCTGCAACCACACTCCGACAAGCTGCTCTGATTTCGGGTAGGGCAGCGGTTTGATCAGGACGCCGTTCAGCACGCTGAATACAGTGGTGTTCGCCCCGATTCCGATAGCAAGTGTGAGGATGACGGTCGCCGCGAATCCAGGTGATTTCCCGAGGCGCAGAAGAGCATGTTTGATGTCGGCCCAAATGCCTTCGATCGTGGGCCATTGCCACACCCGGCGGCTGCGCTCGGCGATCACGGTCACGTTGCCGAACTCGCGGCGGGCTTTCTGTGCGGCTTCTCTGCGCGGCACGCCTTCCTCGATCAGCTCTTCCGTGCGCTCCTCGATGTGTTCGCGAATCGAGACATCCAGATCGTCATAGCGGCGGTTACGTGGAAGCCACTGCATGGAGTACCTAGGCTTTCTGCACAGCGAGCACGCGCGTGATGCCGGCGAACATGGTTTCGAAGCTGGCGACTTCGTTCTCCAGCCTGCGTCGTCCGGCCGGGGTCAGGTGGTAAATCCGGGTGGGTCGGCCTTTGGCGGAGATGCCGGCCTCCGCTTTCAGCCAGCCTTCCTTGAGCATCCGCTGCAGCGCAGGGTAGAGCGAGCCTTCCTCGATCTGGAGGAGATCGTCGGAGATCTGCTGGATGTGCTTCACCAGGCCGTAGCCGTGCATCGGCTTTAGCCGGAGCGAGTGGAGGATCATCATTTCGAGCGCGCCGGGGAAGAGGTCGCGGCGGGAAGTATTCGTGGCCATGCGAAACACTCTAGACGTATATAACTATTTTGGGAATAGGTATGTTGCGAATAGCCGGAGTTCAGGGACGACCGGCCGGCTTCCACCCCTCCTGCGAAAACCGCGCAGGGTGGGGACCCGGCTTGACGCCATCGGCGGCGATCCATATCGTCGCCTCTGATTGCCGACACAATCTTCCAGCACGGCCAAGGCGGCTCCGGCCGAAGATATTCACTCCCTGCACCGGCTGGGCGTGGCCTGCGGGCTTGCGGCCGGGGTATGGCTCGGTGCGGCCGAGGCGCCGACGAAGCTGGTCAATGTCGGGCTGTCGCCGTTTGCCGTGTCGCTTTGGATGGTTGCGGGGGTCTTTGTGGCGCGGTGGACTTTTCCCACGCTGCTCAAAGGGACCGGCTACGTCCTTCGCGACCTGCTCCAGAAGAAGCACTTGATCGTGTGGGCGCTGCTCGCGGGCGCGCTTTGGGCGGTGGCGAACACACTGACGGTCTTCGCCATCCGCGATGTTGGCCTCGCGATCGCGTTTCCACTGTGGAATGCGAACTCGCTCTTTGGCCTGCTGTGGGGCCGGGTGCTCTTCCGTGAGCTGCAAGGAGCGAGCCGCGGCGGCATCCTGAAGGTGGTGCTGGGCGCGATTGCGATTGTGGCGGCGGCGATCCTGCTTGGCTTCAGCACGGTGCATGGCGGGCACACGGCGTCGCATGCGGCGCGCGGGATTGCGGCGGCGATTGGCGCGAGCGCGCTCTGGGGCACGATGTATGTGCCGTATCGCAAGGCCTACATCAGCGGGATGAATCCGCTCTCGTTTGTGACCGCGTTCACCTTCGGCGAACTGGGATCGGTCCTGGCGCTGGTGTGGTGGCTGGATGGCGGCATCCACTCGAGCGCGTTTCACTTCACCGAGTTTCGCGGCGTCCTCTTCTGGCTCTTTCTCGGCGGTTTTGTCTGGGTGATCGGCGATCTCTTCCAGCAGTTCACGGCGAAGTATCTGGGGATTGGGCGGGGGATTCCGCTTTCGAATACCAACCAGCTCTGGGGGCTGGCGTGGGGTGCGCTGGTGTTTGGTGAGTTGGCTGGGACGGACCTGACGCACAAGCTGATGGTGCTGGGCGGCTCGGTGGTGATGATCCTGGGCGCGCTGGCGATCTCGACCGCGGTTGCAGGCGAGCGCGAGCACCAGTCGCGGAATCTGGCGATTGAGCGCGAGTGCGACCGCTACGGGCTGGACTATGTCGCGGTAATCGCGGCGCAATCGGGCAGCGAGTTTTCACCGGGCGAGCGCCGCCGCTGGTGGGACTGGGCGATCGTGGCGGTGGCGGTCGGTGTGTTTTTGTGGCTGGGCGTGCAGGCCCGTGTGCCGGAGATTGCGATGAACCGCGGGTGGCTGCTGGTGCTGGCGGTGGTGCTGGTGGTGAGCCTGATCTACTGCGGCTTGCGGCTGCGGCGGCAAACCGGGTTCTCCTGAAGGAAGGTCACGTTACCCTGTACCCCCTCCCCCCTGGGGACCAGAGGGCGACCTTCAAGCTATTTGGATTCATCAGCTTAGAGTGTGCGTGGATCGCAAAAATGTCATATCAAAAGACTTAGCTGCAAATATGCCCAGTGAAAGGACTTACATCAGCTCAAAGCCGGTTGGCTCAGACGCGGTTACGGCAAAACCGGTCAGCGGAACCGGCTTGTTTCCTCGCGCAAATAGAAAAGCCACCGGCGCGGTGGCTTTTGTTTCTGATCTCTATTTCTATTGTAGCGAATTGGGGGAATGAACCGGCACATTTCTTGTGGAAATGTGCTTTCGCCGGTTTCAAATTGGGACGCTTGTAATGCCTAATCTCCCCAGAATCCTGGCGGGGAAGTTGCGGCAATCGGCTCTGTCGTGGTGTCGTTATCCCATGGTGACGCTGATCGGGTCGCAGGCCGATGTTGTGGTGAACGGCATTCATCTGCTGATCCGTACGTATGCGGACCGGGGTCTCTATCGTGTCCACATTCACAGCGTGGGGAGCACGTTTCCGCTCGATCTGTCGGACGAAGTCTTCAGCACGCCGGAGGGGGCGATGCGGCGGGCCGAGCAACTCGTCGCCAATGTTGCCGGAGCGGGGACACCGCCAAGCATTCGATGGCGGCCGATCACTTGGGAAACGGGAGCGCGGTCGGCGAATTACCAGGAGCTTCCGATTGGGGTGCCGATGCCGGGCGGGATGCCGATGTACCGGATCGATATCTGCGCAGCCGCGGAAGACCATGAGGACTGTCCGGAGATGACGATGCTGCGGGCCGGAGAGATCGATCTGGGGCCGGTTACTTGTAGCTGTGTTTGTCACAGGAAGAAGCAGTCCGGGGACGATGGGGGCTCTTAGGTCGTCGTTCCGCTTGGACGCTGGTTCATTCGAGCCTGCTAAGCGAGCGTGATGGGAATCTTCAGCTTGTGGAAGGGGCGCAGGCAAGCCGCTTTGACCGTGCGTTCGGTGATGATGCCGCTGATTTCATCGAGACCGACAACGGCGTAGGGTGAGGCGGCGTTGATCTTTTCTGAGGATGCGAGCACGAAGGTATCGGCGGCGGCGTTGCTGAGCGCCCGTTTGACTGCGGCCTCCTCGAAGTCTCCGGTGGTGAGCCCGGCTTTCGGCTGAACGCCGGTGACACCCATGAAGTAGGTATCGGCGTGTAGCTGAGCGATGGCTTCGATGGCCGCTGCGCCGACGGCCACGACGGAGTGCTTGTAGAGACGGCCACCGATCACGATGACCTCGATCTTTTCATGATGGAGCAGCTCAAACGCGATCGTGGGGCTGTGGGTGACGACAGTGGCCCCGAGATCGAGCGGGATGTGACGCGCTAGTTCTCGCGCGGTGGTGCCGCCATCGAGGATGATGACCTGGCCTGGCTGGATCATCTTTGCCGCGGCGCGACCGATGGCGACCTTGCCTTTGGGCGCGATGGATTCGCGGCCGGCGAAGTCGGCCATGGCAGGCGAGGCGGGCAGCGCGCCTCCGTGGACTCGCTGCAGCAGCCCTTCCTGCGCGAGCTCACGGAGGTCGCGGCGGATAGTGTCCTCAGAGACGTTCATGGACTGGCTCACGTCCTTCGCGATTACCTGGCCGGTACGGCGGAGGATGGCGAGCAGCTCCTGCTTTCGCTGTTTCGTCAGCATTGCATGATAATACTTGAAACTGCACGAAGCTGCACGATAGGATACAGGCATGTCCATACACGTGCACGAGCTGCCGATGGAAGAGCGGGTGCGCATCCGAAAGGTGAAGACGCTCTCCGATGACTGGTATCTGCTGAAGAAGACTACCTTCGATTTCCTGCGCAACGATGGAAGCTGGCAGCGGCAGATTCGCGAGACATACGACCGCGGGAACGGCGCGACCCTGTTGCTCTACAACGAGGAACGCCGGACGGTGATCCTGACACGGCAGTTTCGTTTTCCGGCATTTGTGAACGGCCACTCAGGAATGCTGATCGAAGCGGCGGCGGGACTGCTGGATGACATGACGCCGGAGGAGCGCATCCGGGCGGAGGTGGAAGAAGAGACGGGCTACAGGGTCGAGAACGTGCGGAAGGTCTTTGAGGCGTACATGAGCCCGGGGTCGGTGACGGAGAAGCTGTTTTTCTTTATCGCCGCATACGATGCTGCGAACAAGATAGCGGCGGGCGGCGGCCAGCGCGCAGAGGGCGAGGACATCGATATTGTGGAGCTTTCGATTGACGAGGCGATGCGCGCGATTGAACGCGGGGAGATTGTGGATGGCAAGACGATCATCCTGCTGCAGTATGCGTACATTTCCATATTTGGTTCGCGGAAGAAGGAGGACTCGGCATATGCCGGCTGAATCGCTGATGATCCTCATCGCCGGGCCATATCGTTCCGGCACGGGAGACGATCCGGCGTTGATGGAGAGAAATCTTCGTGCGCTCGAGTCAGTTGCACTCCCCCTATATCGCGCCGGCCATGTGCCGATGATTGGGGAATGGATTGCACTGCCGCTGTTACGTGAGGCCGGTTCGACTCGCCCGGGTGATGCGGTGTATGAGGAGATCCTTTATCCCATCGCGAGACGGCTGCTCAGCCGCCGCGATGCCGTGCTGCGGCTTCCCGGAGCGTCCAAGGGTGCCGACGATGACGTTGTTCTTGCCACGAAGTTGGGTCTGCGTGTCTTTGAGAAGCTCGCCGATGTACCGGGATGCGAGTTATGCGCGCGCCAATGAGAGGGAGGACGGATCTTAAGCTTCATCTCCAGCAATCGTGTCGGGTGCAGTCTCAACCGGATAGTTGAAGAAGAGCTGATTGCCGTCGGGATCATCGACCACCAGAAGCCGGTAGCCCCACGAACCATCCTTGACCGGAACGTCCCTGGCCTCGAGTTCCGCGCGCAGCGCGTCCAACGCGGCGACCGCGCTCTGGTACGTTGGGGGCTCGACGTTCAGGGAAATAAAGACGAGCCCCTTGCCAATCTTCTCCGGCGACGTGTCGGCCCAGGTGTTGGCCAGGATAATGGCGCAGCCCTGCCGGTCGACTTGCGCGACACGCGCTCGGCCGTCCTCGTCGTAGCGTCAGGGGCTAGTGAAGCCGAGCCAGTCGACATAAAAGAGGAGCGAGGCTTCAACGTCGCGGACGTGCAGCACGGGGCGCGCGAACCAGTCTGTCATGGATTATGTAACCTCGGGAATTACGTAGCGTCGGGCCATGTCTTTTGAAGGAAAACAACTTCCTTCTTCGCTTCGCATTCTACGTCCCGCTTATGAGTTTCGGCGCCAGGATCCGCCGCCCATGGCCGAGGTAAGGAACATATCCCAGAAGCGCTATTCGAGAAGCTGAACCTCGTCTCCGGGGCGGATCGTTCCTTGCACCAGCACGGCAGCGTAGACGCCGACCTGGCGTTCATGCGCGCTGGCGACTTGCTTC
>DASVAI010000228.1:0-5083 GCA_036376445.1 Acidobacteriaceae bacterium | reverse complement strand
GGACCATCTCGTAGCGCTTGCGGGTGTGGAACTCGAGGTAGCGGGTGTGGCTGCGCCAACCGCAATTGCTGGCGACGGACGTGGGCTGCTTTGCCATGTGCTTCGCTCCGGAAGATGATGCTGTTATTGTCTGATGCCGCGCGCCCGCAAATTCGATTCGAATGCCCTGTCGCGCGAGAAGGAGATGCTGCGCGCGATGTATGAGCGGCTGGCGGAAGCCTATGGGCCGCAGCACTGGTGGCCGGGCGAAACGCCGCTCGAGATTACGCTCGGCGCGTATCTGACGCAGAACACCTCCTGGCGCGCGGTGGAGCACTCTCTTGCGAATCTGCGCGATCGTGGCCTACTAGATGATGCAGCAGGGCTGCTGGCGTGTCCGGAGGATGAGCTGCGCATGCTGCTGCGGCCGTCGGGCTACATGGTGCGGAAGTCGGCAGCGATCCGGGCGTTTCTCGGGTTCCTGTTTGCGGAGGCGGGCGGGTCGTTCGAGAAGCTGGCCGCGATGCCAACGGAGATGCTGCGGCCGAAGCTGCTGGCGCTGCCCGGCGTTGGCCCGGAGACGGCGGATGCCATCCTTCTCTATGCGCTGGGGCATGAGGCCATGGTGGTGGATGAATATCTGCGGCGAGTGACAGCGCGGCATGGTCTGGCGGCCGAGCGCGCAGGCTATGACGCGCTGCAACGGCTGGCGTGGAGCGCGTTTGCGAATGAGCTCGGCAAGGCTCGGGCGCGGCATGCGAATGAGTTTCACGCGCTGATCGTGATGGTAGGCAAGGAGCACTGCGGGCCGAAGCCGAAGTGCGCGGGGTGTCCGCTTGCGTGCTTCCCTGCCTTGCTGCCGGAAGACGAGTAGCAGATCAATGCCGATTCGTTATACCGATGGACCGATATCGATC
Source organism: Acidobacteriaceae bacterium (assembly GCA_036376445.1). Lineage (GTDB taxonomy): Bacteria > Acidobacteriota > Terriglobia > Terriglobales > Acidobacteriaceae > KBS-83. The sequence goes on along the minus strand of DASVAI010000228.1, from coordinate 4,187 downwards.
GAATCCGCGATTTCATCAGCTGCAACGACGCGCAGCCGTGGAGGGCCACCTCCATGCATCTCGCCGTGAGGATACGACAGCTCCCAGAGGCGTCCGTCGAGCGGATCTTTATACAGTTTCGTCCAGCCATCCTTGCTGGTTGTTACTAATTCAAGCCTATTTTTGATCAGTTGTTGAATGCGCTGCGATACGTCATCCGAGACCATCTTCCCATTTGCCCATCTCCACTTTCCATTCAATTCCGTTTCTTCTGGGAGAATGCTCATGAGGTCTCGATTCGCGTCGATTGTAAGAGGATCACCGAATCGTATTCATAAGACAAGAATGAAGACTGAAACTTTGTACGTTGCGAGCTCGAATCCAGGAAAGCTGCGCGATTTTTCGGCTGCGGCAGCTGTCTTCGGCGTGGACATAGCCGTTCTGCCCGGAGTGCAGGGGATTGCCGCGCCGGAAGAGACGGGCACGACATTTGCGGCGAATGCGCGGCTGAAGGCCGAGGCATATAGTCGCGCGCGGCCGGGGCCGCTGGTGCTGGCCGATGACTCGGGATTGGAAGTCGATGCGCTGGGCAGTGGGCCGGGTGTGCGGTCGGCACGCTATGCCGACGATGCGGGCTTCGACGTGATCGACAGCGAGGATGCAGACGGCCGAAATAATCTGTATCTGCTGGAGCAGCTTCGGGAGCAGCCGCGGCCGTGGACAGCGCGGTACCGTTGCGTGCTCGCAGTGGCGCGGGATGGCGTAGTGCTCGAGACGGCAGACGGGGCAGTGGAGGGCGAGATCATCGCGGAGCCGCATGGGACGGGGGGCTTCGGGTACGATCCGCTGTTCTGGCTGCCGGAACTCGGCAAGACGATGGCGCAGGTGGATCTGCAAACAAAGCAGAAGTTAAGCCATCGGGGGCGCGCTCTGGTCGCCCTGTTGAAGCGCATGCAGGGCTGGAAGCGATAGAGGCCGAGCTCGCGCCCAGATGCCCGTCGTGTTGACGGTCGTTCTTTGCGCCACCCATAATAATGAGTGGCTTCCCCACACACCGATCCGCCGATTCCTGAGCCTTCCGTTGCGTGTCACTGGCGATCGCTCCGCGTGCGTATCCGCGCGGAGGTGGGCTATGCCTGCGGGATTTGTAGCTGATGAGGTGCTTTCCATGAGATTTGTGAAGTTACGGCGGAACGCGAGGGCGACGGCATGAGCACGAGTGCAATCGGAGTGCGGGAGCAGCGCGCGCCGGGTTTCTGGGGCTCGACCAACGGCAAGAAGGCGGTGATGGCGGTGACCGGGGCGATCCTGTTCATCTTTGTCATCGGCCACCTGGCGGGCAACCTGCAAGTGTTCGAGGGGCCGGCGAAACTGAACGCGTATGGGAAGCTGCTGCACGAAGTGGGCGAGCTGTTGTGGCCGGTGCGGATCATCCTGCTCATCTCGGTGATCCTGCACATCTGGGCGACGGTGCAGTTGGCGCTGCTCAAAAAGCGCGCGCGGCCGGTGGGCTACTCGGCCAAAAAGGCGATCTCGTCCTCCTACGCCTCGCGCACCATGTACTGGAGCGGCCCGATCGTGCTCGCGTTTGTGATCTTCCACCTGCTGCATCTCACGGCGGGCTACTACCATCCGGGCGCGGCCTTCATTGAAGGCGATGTGTACCACAACGTGGTGACGGGCTTTCAGGTGTGGTGGGTCTCGGTCTGGTACATCTTTTCCGTGATTCTGCTTGGTCTGCATCTGCGGCACGGCATCTGGAGCGCGTTTCAGTCGCTGGGCATGAATCATCCGCGGCACACGCCGATTCTGAAGAGCGCGGCGTGGTGGATTGCGGTGCTCATTGTGCTGGGGTACATCTCGATTCCGATCAGCGTGATGGCAGGGGTGGTGAAATAGATGACACTCGATGCGAAGGTCCCGACTGGTCCGATTGAGCAGGCATGGGACAAGACGAAGTTCGACCTGAAGCTGGTGAACCCGGCGAATAAGCGTAAGCACACGATCATCGTGGTGGGCTCCGGGCTGGCCGGCGCTTCTGCCTCGGCCACGCTGGGCGAGCTGGGCTACAACGTGAAGTGCTTTTGCTTCCAGGATTCGCCGCGGCGCGCGCACTCCATCGCGGCGCAGGGCGGCATCAACGCCGCGAAGAATTACCAGAACGACGGCGACAGCATCTACCGGCTTTTCTATGACACGGTGAAGGGCGGCGACTTCCGCTCGCGTGAGGCCAACGTCTATCGGCTGGCCGAGATCAGCGTGGCCATCATCGACCAGTGCGTGGCGCAGGGCGTTCCCTTTGCGCGCGAATACGGCGGCTCGCTGGCCAACCGCTCCTTCGGCGGAGCGCAGGTGTCGCGCACCTTTTACGCGCGTGGGCAGACGGGCCAGCAATTGCTGCTGGGCGCCTACCAGGCGCTGGAACGGCAGGTGCATGCGGGCACGGTGGAGATGCTGGCGCTCACGGAGATGCTGGACCTGATCGTGATCGACGGGAAGGCACGCGGGATCGTGGCGCGTCACCTAGTGACGGGCGAGATTTCCACCTACATCGCGGACGCGGTGGTGCTGGCAACAGGCGGCTACGGAAATGTCTATTACCTATCGACCAATGCCAGGGGAACGAATGTGACGGCAATCTGGCGCGCGCACAAGCGCGGCGCACTCTTTGCGAATCCCTGCTACACGCAGATCCACCCGACATGCATTCCTGTCTCGGGCGACTACCAATCAAAGCTGACGCTGATGTCGGAGTCGCTGCGCAACGACGGGCGCATCTGGGTGCCGATGAACAAGGGCGACAAGCGGTCGCCGGACCAGATACCGGAATCCGAGCGGGATTACTATCTCGAGCGGCGGTATCCGAGCTTTGGCAACCTCGTGCCGCGCGACGTGGCCTCGCGCAATGCGAAGGCTGTTTGCGATGAGGGCCGAGGTGTCGGCCCGAGTGGGCTCGGCGTGTATCTCGACTTTGCGGATGCCATCCGACGGCTGGGCGAGCACACCATCCGCGAGCGCTACGGCAATCTGTTCGATATGTACGAGAGCATCACGGACGAAAACCCGTACAAGGTGCCGATGCGCATCTATCCGGCGATCCACTACACGATGGGCGGCCTCTGGGTGGACTACCACCTGCAATCGACCATTCCCGGGCTGTTCGTGCTGGGCGAGGCAAACTTCTCCGACCACGGCGCGAACCGGCTGGGCGCGAGCGCGCTGATGCAGGGTCTCTCCGACGGCTACTTCATCCTTCCTTACACGATCGGCAACTACCTGGCCACCAACAAGCTGGGCAACGTCGAGGATTCCAACGCCGAAGCGCGGAATGCCGTCGAGTGCGTGAACGAGACCATCAGCAAGCTGCTTTCGATCAAGGGCAAACGGACGGTGGACTCCTTCCATCGCGAGCTAGGCAAGATCATGTGGGAGTACTGCGGGATGTCGCGCAACGCACGGGGGCTGGAGCATGCGATCGAGCAGATCCGCGAGCTGCGTGACGAGTATTGGCAGAACGTGACGGTGCCGGGGACGGGCGCGGACCTGAACCAGAGCCTCGAAAAGGCGGGGCGGGTGGCGGATTTCCTGGAGCTGGGCGAGCTGATGTGCGTCGACGCCCTGGAGCGCAACGAGAGCTGCGGCGGCCACTTCCGCGAGGAGTACCAGACGCCGGACGGCGAGGCGAAGCGCGACGATGAGCATTTCTCCTATGTCGCGGCGTGGAACTATCGCGGGCCCGGCAACCCTCCGGAGCTGATCAAGGAGCCACTGGAGTTTGAGTACGTGCACCCGAGCCAGAGGAGCTACAAGTAAATGAAACTGACACTGAAGATCTGGCGCCAGCCGTCGCGCAGAGAGAAGGGCAAATTCGTCAGCTATCCGGTGGACGACGTGAACCCGGAGATGTCCATGCTGGAGTGCCTGGACGTGCTGAACGAACAGCTCATCGAGCGCGGCGAGGAGCCGGTGGCCTTTGAGCACGATTGCCGCGAGGGCATCTGCGGCTCATGCGGCTTCATGATCAACGGCATTCCGCACGGTCCGTTGCCCGGAACCACGGTCTGCCAGTTGACCATGCGGCACTTCAAGGACGGTGAGGAGTTGCTGATCGAGCCGTGGCGCGCCGCGGCTTTCCCCGGCATCAAGGACCTTGTTGTGGACCGGCGTTCCTTCGACCGCATCATCGCCGCCGGCGGATACATTTCGGT
>DASVAI010000338.1:0-3084 GCA_036376445.1 Acidobacteriaceae bacterium | reverse complement strand
ACGCCAGAGTACAGATCCCATGCGATTGCGCCTTGCCGGCCGGCAATAACCTCCTCCAGCAAGACCGGGATCAGGTAGCGATTGACCTGAAAGAATGCGCCGGCGCTGACCTGGTATTTAAGCAGGCCGACCGAATAATCGAGGGCAGGACTGCCCCATCCACCTGCCGGTTGGCTGCGGCGCGTTTTCGGGTCAAGTGTAAAGGCGCGAACGCCGGTGAGTTGCGGCAGTGCGGCGCGGAGCGGGTCGGCAACCGATGTCCACAAATCCTGCGGCAGCTTTCGCTGATGAGTGAAGAGCGAGACGAGCAGTGCGGATTCGTCGGCTGTTGTGAAGAACTCGACTTCACTGAGAGCCTGGGTCAATCCCGGCTGCTGTTGCAGGAGTTGATTGAAGGCGCAGATGGCCTGCTGCAGAAGCGGAGCGGCCACTGGACAATGCGTGACGGCGAGATCGCGATGCGATGCGGCCTCGCGGTAGCTGAGAGAAGGGCGTGGGCCGGACGTAACGTGAAGGCGCACGCGATTGCGGTAGCGCCACGGTTCTGCGTAGCGGATGCGGATTTCGACGGAAGGAGAGACGCGGGCGCGCTCCAGGGTTTCGATGAGTATGGCGCGTTTCATCCCGAGCTGTGCTTCGTAGTCCGCGTGCTGATAGTGGCAACCGCCGCAACGGCCGTAGTATTCGCAACCGGGAGTGATGCGGGCTGACGACGGCTCGAGGATCGAGTCGAGGGCGGCGGTGATGTAACCGCGGCGCTCGTTCGCGATGGAGGTCTCCACCAACTCGCCGGGGAGCGACTGCGGGACAAAGACGGCTTTGCCCGCGAGCTGGGAAGAGCCATCTGCCGGAATACGGGCCAACGAGGCACCGCCGTAGATCGCTTTTTCGATGCGCAGCTTCACGTCACTCCCCCTGCTGCATATAAAAGAGGCTGATGCGCGGCAGGTCATAGCGTTCCAGCAGGCGCCGGTGCAGAAACTGCTGTTCGATCTGGCGTATCTGCATGGTTTGCATGCGGCTGCGATACGGGGCGAGCTCGGCGGCCGCCTGCGCGCGCAGTTGCTCCAATTCTTCCGCGGGTGTGTGGGTGAGGAGAACTGCGAAGAGCTTTTCTTCGAGCGCGCTCAGGTGGCGCTCCAGTTCTTCGTTTGCGAGCGGCTGGGCTGCGAGTGCTTCGAGCCGTTCGGCGATTTCGCCGAGCGCAGGGAGGGTTGCGGTAGCAGCGGTGAACCTGGAGGCTGCGGCGCGGAGATGGCGTGCGACGCGTTCGCGTTCGAGGCCGGAGGGTTCTGCCTGCACTGGCGCGCCTCCGACAGCGGCCTCCTGCATGGATTCGACGGCTTCCATGACGGGCTGAGCGCACCAGGCGAGGCCGTTGATCTTGCGCATACGGGCACGGGTTTTGCGCGATTCGTATTTGTCGAAGGCGTCATCGATGCCGCGTAACACTGCGGCAAGTGGGACGCCGGCCTCGCGCCAGGTGTCGATGAGGGCCCAATCGAGCGTGGACAGGAGCAGGATGGTGCCGCGGCGGCGCTGGAAGTGCTCCTCAATCTCCGTGAAGTAGTTGACGTAGTTCACGAGCTGGCAGGAGCGGGATGCGATGCGCCGCGTGGCCGCGGATTGCGATTGCGTTCATAGAGGAGACGCAGGCCGTCAAGCGTGAGCATGTCATCGATGGTGGTGATGTATTTCGATTCGCTTGCGAGCATATGGGCGAGACCGCCGGTGGCGATTACTCTCGGTGCACTCGGCCCGTCGTTCGGGTGGCTGGACGCGATTTCCGCGAGCATGCGTTCCAGGATGCCGTCGACCAGACCGATGTAGCCGTAGAAGAGGCCGCTCTGCAAATGGGCGATGGTGTTGGTGCCGATGGTGCGGGCTGGTCGTTTGATGTCGACGCGGGCGAGCTTGGCGGCGCGGGAGAAGAGCGCATCCGCGGAGATGCCGAGTCCAGGAGCGATGACGCCGCCGACGTACTCACCGCGGACGGTGATGACATCGAAGGTGGTTGCGGTGCCGAAGTCCACCACGATGATGGGGCCGCCGTAGCGAGCGAACGCAGCGACGCCGTTCACAATGCGGTCGGCGCCGAGCTCGGCGGGGTTATCGACTAGCAGCGGCATGCCGGTCTTGATGCCGGGCTCGACGAAGAGGGGACGTATGTGAAAGTAGCGCTCGCAGAGGCGTCGAAGTGTGCTGTCGAGCGGCGGCACGACCGATGAGACGACAATGGCGGTGATCTTCGAGACATCGATCTGGCGCATTGCGAAGAGACTAAGGAAGAGCACGCCGTACTCGTCGGAGGTCTGATTCCTGTGTGTGGTGATACGCCAATCGGCAACGAGATCGGGCGAGTCGGAGTTGTAAAGCCCGAGAACGGTGTTGCTGTTGCCGATATCGATGGCGAGCAGCATCAGCGGGCTCCTTCCCTTACGCCGCCGGAGAGCACGGTGCGGATTCCCTGCGAGGTTCGGACGCGGAGGAAGCCGCGGCTGTCGAGGCCGTCCGTGACCCCCGAGAATGTATCGGCTTCGGAGACGATGACGTGTTTGCCTCGTATCCAGCTTGAGACGGCTGTCAGGCGGGCACTTATCTCCGCTGCGGCGGATGCCTGGTGATCCGGCGATGTCAGGCGCTCGATCTCTTCATGAAGGCGGAACAGCAGCGCGATGAGCAACTCCTGACGGGGCCAGTCTTTGCCGGTCTCGATGCGGAGCGAGGTCGCAAGCGCGGCCAACTCAGGCGGGAACAAGGGCTGATGAACGTTGAGACCGATGCCGATGACGGCATGGCGCACGCGTGTGACCTCGGCGTTCAGCTCGGTGAGAATGCCGCCTAGCTTGCGGCGGGAGAGGAGCAGGTCATTGGGCCAGCGGATATCCGGTTCGAGCGAAGTGACGTCGCGGACAGCAGCCTGCACGGCGAGCCCGGCGGCGAGTGAGAGCCAGAGAATGTCGGCGGGCGCGATCTGCGGGCGCAGCAGGATGCTGACGTAGAGCCCTGATCCGGCGGCGGAGTGCCAATCGTGCGCGCCGCGTCCGCGGCCAGCGGTCTGCTCGTCGGCGAGGTAGACGGTGT
>DASVAI010000227.1:0-2866 GCA_036376445.1 Acidobacteriaceae bacterium | reverse complement strand
GTGTAACCGTATGAAACGGACCCGAAGAAGATCTGGACCGTCGATGACGATGATCGGGACCACGACAACATGAGCCACTCCGCCATGCCGGGAATGCAGATGAAGGACTAGCCGTCCCGACAAACAGACTAGGTTCCCGGTTGCCAATCGAAGTGCCCTTCCGAGCCGGAGCCGTCCCTGACGCCGGCGGGCTATAATTCCTCGCACTCCATCTTTTCCCCTTTAGCGCTTCCTCATCCTGACCACCCCGAATCAGGACAACTGTACGTGGAGAGATCAGAATGTGCGGAATTGTCGCGGCCTTCTCGCGGCGTGATCCGGTTGCAGCGGCGACGCTCCAGCGCGGAACGCGGAGTTTGTATCATCGCGGACCGGATGGCCAGCGGCAGTGGGTTTCCGCCGACTGCCGGGTCGGGCTGGGACATGCGCGCCTGAGCATCATCGATCTGGAGACAGGCGACCAGCCGATTGCGAGCGAAGACGGGCGCACCCATATCGTCGTGAACGGGGAGTTCTACGGGTACGAGGCGATCCAGCGTGTGCTGGAGGGCGGTGGGCACCGGCTGCATACGCGATCGGACAGCGAGATAGCGCTGCATCTCTATGAGGAGCTGTCGACGGAGTGCCTGCACCGGCTGCGTGGTGAATTTGCGTTCGTGATCTGGGACGAAGCGAACCGCGTGATGTTTGCGGCGCGGGACCGGTTCGGCATCAAGCCGTTGTTCTATGCGGTGCACAACGAGACGCTGTATTTTGCCTCGGAGGTGAAGGCGCTGTTTGCCGTGGGGGTGCCGGCGCGCTGGGACGCGGAGTCGCTGTCGAATGCTGTGGAGTTCGGCGGGCATCCGATGCGAACACTATTCGACGGAGTCTTCCAAGTGCCGCCGGGCCATTACGTGCTTGCAACCAACAGACACATCGAGGTGAAGCAGTACTGGGATTTTCATTATCCGAGAGCGGAGGCGAGGACGAAGCTTACAGACGCGGAGTACAGCGCGGAGCTTCGCAGTGTGCTCGAGGAGGCCGTGCGGCTGCGGTTGCGCGCGGATGTGCCGGTGGGTTGCTATCTGAGCGGCGGGCTGGATTCGTGCTCGATGATAGCGCTGGCGGCGCGGCATCATCCCGATCCGATCCGTGCATTTACGCTGACGTTCGACCGCGGAGACTACGACGAAGAGAAAGAGGCGCGCGAGATGGCGGCGAAGGTGGGCGCCGACTTCTATCCGATCCCGATCCGGCAGGATGACCTTGCAGATCACTTTCACGACGCAATCCTGCAATCGGAAACCTTCTGCATCAACGCGCATGGCGTGGCGAAGTATCTGCTGAGCCGGGCGGTACGGGACGCGGGCTACAAGGTGGTGATCACGGGCGAGGGCTCAGATGAGGTCCTTGGTGGGTATGCGCACTTCCGGCGCGACATGCTGCTCTACAACCGCGACGGCCAGGATGCGAGCGAGATCGATGGGCTGCTGAGACAATTGGGAGATGCAAACCCGGTATCGCGTGGACTGCTGCTGCCGCATGGAGAGACGAAGCCGCTCGAAAACGTGAAGCGGCTGCTGGGGTTTGTGCCGTCGTGGTTTGAGACGTTCTCCGCGCGAGCGCTTGCGATGGAGAATGTGCTGGCCGCGGAGTTCGCGGAAACGTATGGACAGCGCGCGAGCTATCACGCGCTACTGAGCGCGCTGGATGTTCGCGGGCAACTTGCGGGTAGAGATGCGGTACACCAGTCGCTGTATCTGTGGTCGAAAACGGTGCTGCCGGGATACATCCTGACGATGCTGGGCGACCGCATGGAGATGGCGCATTCGGTAGAGGGCCGAGTGCCGTTTCTCGATCATCATGTTGTGGAGACCATTCGATCGCAGCCGGTACATCAGAAGATCCACGGAATGACGGAGAAATATGTGCTGCGCGAGGCTGTGCGCGACGTGGTGACGGATACGATTTATCGCAGGCAGAAGCATCCGTTTTTGAGCCCGCCGGCCACGCTGAATCCGAAGGAGAGGCTGAGCACGCTGGTGCAGGATACGTTGCGCGGTCCGGTGATGGCGTCGATTTCCTTCTTCGACCAGAAAAAGGTGTGCTGCCTGCTGGATCGATTGCCTGGGATGGACGAGAGTTCGCAGGTGGCGGTGGACCCGGTGCTGATGACATTGCTGAGCGCGTGCGTGCTGCAAGAGGGATTTCGTCTGTCGGCTTGAGTCCTCGCTACTGGTGCTTCATGCGGGCGATGGCTTGCTGATATCCGGCGTCGTTGCGAAGCGGCTCCCAGCCTTCGTCACTGGCAATCTCTTCAGTATCGGTATAGCCGTGATCGATGGCGCGATCTAGGTCGCTGAGCGCATTGGCGCGCTTTTTCTGGGCGGCCTCGGCGGTGGCGAGGTTGTACCAAGCGTAGGCGATCTCGGGGTGATTTTCGCCGAGCGCTTTGATCTCGCCCTGCAGCGCTTCGCGATAAAGCTGTTCCGCCTGCCCATATCGCTTCTGCGCCAAGAGGACCAGGGCGAGATTGCCGATGGCAAACTGTGTTTCGGGGTGGTCCGGGCCGAGCACTCGGCGGCGCAGTTCGAGAGCTTCGCGCTGCAGTGCTTCCGCTTCCTGCAGCTTGTGTTCGCTGACAAGCGTGTTTGCAAGATTGCCGAGGGCGAGCAGCACGTTCGGATGTTCGTTGCCCAGGATGCGGCGGCCAATTTCCAACCCGCGGCGCTGCAGTTCCTCAGCTTCTGCATACCTGCCGAGCCGATAATAGGTGTACGCGAGATTCTGCATCGCGCCGAATGTGTCGGGATGATCGGGACCGAGCGCGCGGAGCCGACGCCGGTATAGCTCCTCATCAAGCGCTGCTTCTTTCTGATACTGC
>DASVAI010000336.1:0-5343 GCA_036376445.1 Acidobacteriaceae bacterium | reverse complement strand
TTTCGACATCCCTGCGCTATTGGCACCTGCTCAGCCTGGATGCACCAACCGTCGCTGCGCTGTGGTGCTGGGCCTTCGGGCGCGCCGTGCGTTTGCATCTCTCGTCCTGGCTCCCGGTCGCGCTGGCGCTGGGAACCTGGCTCTTCTATGTGGCCGACAGACTGCTGGATGCGCGGCTCGCGCCCCCCGCAGAGCTGAAGGAGAGGCACCGCTTCCATCAGCGCCATCGGCACCTGTTTCTAAGCGCGGCCATCCCGGTAGCCGCTGCACTCACGGTTCTGGTCCTGCGCATGCCGCAATCGCTGATTGCTGCGTACTGCGTTCTTGGCGCGATCTCGCTCCTCTACCTGGGGCTGGTTCATCTGCCCATGAGGCTCCGCGGCAATTCATTGCACTCGTTCCCCAAGGAATTTGCAGTTGCGTTGCTGTTTGCGATGGCCACGGCCCTTCCGGCGTGGGATGTGGCGCGTCGCAGCGCAATGACGCCCAGGCACCATCCCCTGCTCCTGCTGTGTCCGCTCTTCGCCGCGCTCTGCTGGTTGAATTGCATGGCGATTGAGGATTGGGAGCAGCATCGCAGCGGTTCGCGGATTCCGCTGCTCGCCCTGAGCACACTGGCAGCGTGCTGCGCCACGATTCCTGCCGTGGCCGGCAATACTGCACGCGAACTGGCCTTCGCCGCGCTGCTCAGCGCAGCGCTCTTCCTGCTGCTGCATGGCTCGCGCCTGGCCGCAGGAGGACGCCGGATCGCCGCCGATCTGGTGCTGCTGACTCCCCTGCTTCTGCTCATTGCAACACGGCTTCGGTGATGCGTCAGCTTGCCCGATTCGACCGTCTGGCACGGCTGTATTTCTGGATGGAATACTTGAGCTTTGGCCCGTATCTGCAACGGTGCAGATGCCTGCGCTTGCCACAAATAAACCACCGAAAACGCGCGCTGGTCTACGGCGACGGCGACGGACGGTTTCTAAAGGAGCTGGCTCGCGTCGCGCCGTCATTGCAGATCACCGCCGTGGACGCGAGCGAGGCAATGCTGCGGCGCGCCCGGCTGCGGCTGCCCGCCAACCCGTCCGTGCAGTGGGTACATGCGGATGCGCGCCAGTGGGAACCGCCGCGCAATCGATTCGATCTGGTTGTCAGTCACTTCTTCCTCGACTGTTTCGACGAGGAGGAAATAGCTGGGATCGTGAGCCGGGTGAATGCGGCGGCCGCGGACGATGCGGTCTGGGTGGTTTCGGAATTTGCGATTCCGAGCGGGCCATTTTCCGGCCGAGCAGGACGTCTCATTGTCGGCGCGCTCTATCTCGCGTTCGGGTGGATGACTGGGCTGACGGTGCGGCAACTGCCCGACTACGCCGGGGTTCTCGGCGGTGCAGGCTGGCAGCTCGAGGACCGCCGGCAATTGTTGCGAGGATTGCTGGTCAGCGAAGTGTGGCGGCGCACGCCCCTTGGCAACAACTGATTCCAGAAACGGGGCAACACGGCAAAGGCGAGGACCACATCCCAACACTATGGTCGTCCACCGCTTTCGAACTCATCTCAATCCGATGCGTCTGGGCGGTTTTCCTGGAACCCCGCCGGATGTGATACCGGACCCATATCCGCCCCCGGATCCGGAGCCGGATGGGCCCGGCTTTCCTGAGCCGGATCCCGATCCTGTTCCCAACGATCCTGAGCCAATCCCCGAGCCTGTGAATGAAGGCTAATGCTGTTTCGCCCGCTTTACGACGTCGGGCGGTAACGAGGTGTTCCGGTTCTTGAGCCATTCCAGCGTCACGCTCTGCCCGGCTGGCGTCGGCACATGCGACTTGAGGCTTGGCATATACATCTCCAGCCCTGACTGATTGGTCATGCGCGTGTAGCCGCTCTCGATTTGATTCTGATAGTTCACGAGATCAAGATCGAACCAGGGCTCATTCACCGCATCGATCATGGTCAGATCGGCGCGGTGCATTGTGAGCCTGCCGAAATTGATGGCTCCATTGCGGAAGCGCAGGAAATTGTGCCACTGCGCGAGCCGTGAAGGATCGTTTGGCGCGTTGCCGTAAACCACTTCGATATCCGGCACCCGCACCTGCACGGCGGTGAGCAGACCATGGATGTGCGGTGGCGGCAGCAGTTTCTCCGTATCGAAGACGATGTCGTTTCCGGAAAGCGTGACTCCCTCCATCATGTTTGTGGAGTGCACCAGATCCGACAGACTCACATCGAATGCGCCCAGCAGCCCCTTGACCGGCATCTTGAGCACGGAGATGTGCTGCACATGGAGCCGTACCTTGCCATCCGGCGTAGGCGCTACCGTGCCCAGTATCTCTATCGGCAGCGAGACTACCTTCTTCACGCTGCCGCGGATTCTGATCTGGTCGCCATCCGGACGAATCTCGATGTTGCGCAGCGGCCCGTTCGCGCCGAGCGCGGAGTTGAGATATTTGCAGATGTCCCCGATGTTCGCGCGGATCACGCCCTTATCGATCTGCAGGATGAATGAGTCCGGATCATCGAACGATGGGTTGACGCCGGCCTTTGTGCGCACCATGCGGCCCGAGATCCAGACGAGGTAGATCCGGAAGTTAGGGCCCTTGCGGAGCATGATGTTGTGTGCGTAAACCTGCGTCGGCTCCTGATCGCCCGTCCCTGGAGCAATCGCCGTCGACGCGCCGGCCTGGGTATTTTCCGGGTGGGCAGCTTCAGAACCCCGCCGGAGATGGCGCCCCAGAAAAAATCCGAGCAGGAGCGCGGCGATTGCAACGAGCACTGCCGCAACAAGACTTCGAACGCCGTACACTGCGGGTTTGGATGTGGAATCCGCATTCGGCGCTGCCGGACTGGGGCGGGACAGCATTGTTACAATGTGATGAAAGAAAGCCTCTCCCGGACACCCGACCGACTCTTCCACAACCGAACGACTTTTCTATGATCCTCTACATCCTTCGTCATGCGAGCGCTGGGTCCCGCCGAAACAATCCGCTGCTGGATCGCAAAAGGGGCCTGGACAAAGAAGGCAAGCAGCAGTGCCTGCTGATCGGTGCATATCTGAATGCAATGGGAGTGAGCTTTGACGCCATTCTGTCGAGCCCCCTCAAGCGCTCCCTGCAGACAGCTTCGCTTGTTGCGACCGAAATAGGGTTTGAGCAGAAGATTGCCATCGATCCCAGCCTTGAGCCGACCGGGCGGTTTCCTGACTTCGAAACTATGCTTGGAAAGCACGGCACACAGGAGAGTGTCCTGGTGGTGGGGCACAATCCGAACATTGCGCAGTTTGCGGGCGCCCTGATCGGCCAGCGTGGCGCGCGCGCCAATCTGCGACTACGCAAAGCGGCGATGGCGCGCATCGATCTGAGCAGGCGGCCGGGACAGTTGCTCTCAATGGTGGATACGCGGTTGCTGCGCCAGTTTCAGGCGAGCGTGGCGAAGAGCTCGCGGCGAAAGACCTCCCGAAAGTAAGGCGCTTCCTTGCGCAGCGACCATAGCTCCAGCGCCGCTCCTGTCCGTCCAGGTTGAATCTCAAATAAAACGCGCTTGGGATAAGCGCGCACTGTCACGCGCAGCACGTCGCTCACGCGATCCTGGTTCAGCGCTACGGCCAGGCGCAACAACAGAACGGCGCGTTTGACATGTTCGTGCTCCGCGGGAGCGATGTAGCGGAAGGCGCGGTCCTGCGGGGCGGGGCGCGACTTGCCGAGATAGCGCGCGATGCCTGAGACGATGGCGCGCTGCTGCGGCGTGAAGCCGTATAGGTCCGAGCCGGCAATCACATATTGCGTGTGCCGGTGATGTCCTTGGTAGCTGATGTATTTGCCCAGATCGCGCATCATCGCGGCGGCTTCCAGCCACTGGCGGTATTCCGTTGGCAGCCGGTGGACAGATTGCATATCGCGAAAGAGCTGCGTGGCATGCGCGCAGACCGGCTCTGCCTGCCGCGGATCGACTCCGTAGCGCCGGCACGTGGCGAGCACGCTCTGCCAGCGATCGCGCTCGATCTGCTGGTGAGCGCTGGTGCGCGCGTCCTGCTCGGCCAGCATCTGGGCAAGCACACCATCGCGCAGGCCGAGCGGGGAGTAGCGAAAGCCCGGCAGGTCCAGGTGTTCGAACAGAGCGGCGTAGACCTCCGCGCCGGCCACGATGATCTCGGCACGCCGCGGGCCTACGCCGGGCACGCGACTCCGCTCCTGAATCTTCATCTTCGGGAGTTTCTTAGCGAGCCGGCGCACATCGGGCGTTTGTGCGAAGTTCTTGCGGCTACCGGATTTCACCGCGGCGCTAGCCTGCACGAGCGCGGCCGCCGTGCCCGACGTCGCGATCACCGGAACGCGCGAGAGCCCGGCGAAGCGCTTCCCTGCGCGAGCCAGCTCGCGGCGGATGAAGTGCTTCATGCGGGCCAGGTCCTCCGGCGCCGGAGGATCGATCTTGTGCAGAAAATGTTCTGTCAGCCGCACAGCGCCGAGCGGAAGGCTGATGGTCTCCACGATGCGCTTGCGATCGGAAAGTGTGATCTCGCACGAGCCGCCTCCGAGGTCGACAAGCAGGCAGCGGCCGCGAGTACCCGTCTCGTGCATCAGGCCGCGATGGATCAGCCGCGCTTCTTCAAGACCGGAGATGATCTCTACGTCCCAGCCTGTCTCTGACTTCACCCACGCGACGAAAGCCTGGGCATTGCGCGCATCGCGCAGCGCCGCCGTGGCTACTGCTCGCACGCGATCTGTGCCCGCCTGCTGGACGGCTTTGTAAAACCGCTTGAGTGCGCGTAGCGTGCTGTTCATCGCGGCAGGCGAGATCATGCCGCTCTCGAAAACGCTGGCGCCGAGCCGCGTCACTTCGCGATCTTCGTGCAACAGCCGGAGGCGATGTTTTTCAATGCGCGCGATCTTGAGCCGACAGGAATTCGATCCGATATCGACGGCGGCGAGGATGCGGCTTGCGGGCATTGATTGAGACTAAACGGTTTTGCTCACAGCGGCGCGCGACGGCCGCCGGCGCGGTCTGTGTCCCGCCTGCCATTCGCCGACGAGCCTGCCGCCTGCCGCAGCGGTCACGCGCAGGGCGCGGTGAAACGCCAGTTGCGCGCGACGATCGAGCTCTGCCTGAAGCGCCGCGCCGCCATTGCCCAGCGCCTCGCGCGCTTCTTCGCCGACCACCACCCAGTCATGCCATTCGCCGATAGCGTCCTGGACCTTCTTCACCGTCTTGGCAATGGCTTGTGCTGCCGCATCGTCTTCTTCGGATTCCGCGACGTAGCGGGCCTTCTTTGCGCCTTTGCGAAATTCGTGGAGATTCTCATTGTCCAGAAGCGGCATTGCATCCATGAGGCGGAGATAGTCCTCGAGTGCAAGTTGTGCCGCCGGC
>DASVAI010000332.1:0-7190 GCA_036376445.1 Acidobacteriaceae bacterium | reverse complement strand
CGGACAAGCCGCCACCGTCCGCGAACTCCTCCCCTTCATTCGCGCATCAGACAGGCAAAGACGTACCTGATTTTTGATAAGACCAAATTAGGACGAACAGGATAAGCGACCTTGTTTCTAAGGAAACGGAAGTTTTGGCAGTGGTTCGGTGTTGTGCTGTTGCTCAGTGCCGTCGCGCTGTTCATCGTCGCAAAGATTGTGTTCAGTCAGGCAGACCCCATCCTCAAGGGACGCGTCGTTGAAACGCTGAGCGCTCGGTTCCAAAGCAGAGTTGAGCTCGATTCACTCCACGTCACGATCGCTCACGGCCTCGGTGTCACCGGCGGCGGACTGCGCATCTATCCGCCGGATGATGTCATTGCCGCGGGCGCCAAAGATCCCCTCATCGCCATTCAGAATTTCGACTTCCGCGCCGCCGTCATGGGACTCTTCCTCAAGCCAATGCACGTCTCCAGCGTTCACGTCAGCGGGCTCACCATCCACATCCCTCCCAAGGAGTACCGCGAGCAAGCTGCGTCAAGCCGCAAACGCCATCACGGCAAAATCAAGATCATCGTCGGCCAGATCCTCTGCGACAACTCCTCGCTCATCATCGACACTTCCAAGCCCGGCAAAGACCCCAAACAATTCTCCCTCGAGCACATCGTCCTGCACGACCTGGGCAGCGATAAGGCCTGGCCCTACGACGCCACACTCACCAACGCCGTGCCCCGCGGCGACATCCACGCCGTCGGCACCTTCGGCCCGTGGAATCTGGAAAGTCCCGGCGACTCGGCAGTCACCGGCGACTACATCTTCGATCACGCCGAGCTCGATACCATCGCCGGCATCGGCGGCCTGCTCTCCTCCACAGGAAAATTTGCCGGCCAGCTCAATCGCATCATCGTCGATGGCGCTGCTGACGTCCCCGGCTTTCAACTCGACACCGCGCGCCGCTCCATGCCGCTCCACACGCGCTTCCACGCTATCGTCGACGGCACCAGCGGCGACACATACCTGCAGCCCGTCGATGCCACGCTCGGCAGCTCCCACTTCTCTTGCTCCGGCGCCGTCGTCAATATCAAGGGCGTGGGCCACCAGATCAATCTCGACATCGACATCCCCGCCGGCCAGATCCGCGACTTCCTCAACCTCGCCGTCAAAACTCAGCCGCCCATCATGACCGGTACACTCCAGATGAAGGCCAAACTCAACATCCCACCCGGAAAGCAGAGCGTCACGCGGAAGATCGGCATCCAGGGCCGGTTCGTCCTCACCCACATTCACTTCAGCAATCCGCAGATCGAAGACAAGGTAGACATGCTCAGTCTCCGCGCCCAGGGAAAGCCCCACGAGGCGCACAGTGGGGCGCCGGATGTCCACTCGCAGATGCGCAGCACATTCTCGCTCCGCTCCGGCCAGCTCACCCTTCCCGATCTCAACTACATGCTTCCGGGCGCTACCGTTAACCTCGCTGGCCAGTACACCCTCGACGGAAGAAAATTTAACTTCGCCGGCCATGTCCGCACCAACGCCAAGCTCTCCAACATGGTTTCCACCTGGTGGAAGTCGCTTCTGCTCAAGCCCGTTGATCCCTTCTTCGAGAAACACGGCGCAGGCGCAGAAATACCCGTCAAGATCACCGGAACCGAAAGCGCACCCAATTTCGGCGTTGACATCGGGCGCCACTAGGTCACTCCCTCCTTCGTACTCTCCGCCTCGCTGAAAACTGTAGCTGTCCGCAAATCACATTTGTTACATTCAGTGCGCCATGAAGGCCCTTTCCCTGCTTCTCTTGCTCGCCTCTGCCTTGCTCGTCGCCGCACGCAGCGCCTTCGCCAACGCACCCACTTGGGTGGAAGCGCGCAGCCCGCATTTCATCGTCATGACCGACAGCAACGCGAAGCAGGCGGTGCATCTCGCCGACCAGTTCGAGCGCATGCGCGCCGTGCTCCATACCCTCTTCCCCAACGCCAAGGTGGACGGGCCCGCCCCTATCCTGGTGCTCGCGCTCAAGGACCAGAAAGGCTTTCGCGCCATCGAGCCCGCCGACTATCTTGCCAAGGGAAAGCTGAACTTGGCCGGCTATTTTCAGCAAGGTCCGGACACGAACTATATCCTGCTCCGCCTCGATGCGCAGCAGGAGCACCCCTTTGCCACCGTCTATCACGAGTACACGCACTTCGCCTTCAGCGCCGCGCAGGACTGGATGCCGCTGTGGCTCAATGAAGGCATCGCCGAGTTCTTTCAGAACACCGACATCCACGAGAAGGACATTGCCCTCGGCCAGCCAAGCGTCGATGACGTTCTCTATCTCCGCCAGAACCGGCTGATCCCGCTCCCCGTGCTCTTCCAGGTCGACCACAGTTCGCCCTACTACCACGAAGAGAACAAGGGCTCCGTCTTCTACGCGGAGTCCTGGGCGCTGGTTCACTATCTCGAGGTCACTGACCGTCAGACGCATCAGGACCGCATCGGCGCCTACGCCAGACTGCTCGCCCAGAAACAGGATCCGCTCTCTGCCGCCACCACTGCATTCGGCGATCTCAGCAAGCTGCAACGAGATCTGGAGGCGTACATCCGCATAGGAGAGTTTCGCTACTTCAGCATGGTGAGCCCACCGGCGCCTGATATCGCATCGTTTGCAATCTCGCCCGTCTCCGCCTCGGACGCCGATGCGCGACGCGCCGAATTCCTCGCCTACAATGGCCGCACCACCGAAGCGCACACGCTGCTCGACGCCGTCCTCAAGCAGGACCCGAACAACCCGGTAGTCTACGAAACTCTCGGGGAGATGGCGCTCCACGACCACGACATGGAAGGCGCGCGCAAATCGTTCACCCAGGCCGTCAAGCTCGACTCACACAGCTATCTCGCGCATTATTATTATGCGTCCATGACCATGAACGAAGGCCTCAAGGAAGCGCCTCAGATCGAAGCAAGCCTCAAAACAGCCATCAAGCTCAACCCCGACTACGCGCCCTCCTATGATCGCCTCGCAGCGCTCTATCGCCTGCAACACGATCATCTGCCGGAAGCCCGCTTGCTCGAAACACAGGCCGTGCAGCTTGAGCCATCGAATGTCTTTTACCGTCTCAACACGGCGCGCCTTCTGCTCGCGCTTGACCGCAGCGACGATGCGCTCCGCGTCCTTGAACGAGCGCGACCTCTCGCTACAAATTCGTCCCAAACGGCCATGATTGATGAAGCCGTCCGCCAGGCACAGGCGATGAAAGAAGCGCCCATTGCAGCATCTTCCGCTGGCGCGCAAACCGTTAACCAGAGTTCGGAACAGACAACGCCGCACACCGCAATGGCTTCTCTCCAGAGCAAAGTGCACGGTCAATTCGAAATCATTCCCGATGTCCAGCTGCCCGTGCATCCGTCCGCCTCCGCCAATGCCACTCGGCATGAAGCCCACGGCATCATTCATGGCGTGCGCTGCGGTGCGCCGGCCGTCATGGAGCTTCAACTTCAGGCGGGTGAAAAAACCATCTCCCTTTACAGCAACAACTACTTCAACGTCCCCTTCTCGGCCGCCAACTACACGCCGGAGGGCGAAATGCATCCCTGCACCGAACTCGATGGGAAAAAGGCTCATATCTCCTACGCCGAGACTGCAGACAAAACAGCAGTAGGCGAAATCATTTCCGTAGAACTGAGCCGCTGATAAGCTGCTGCTCCTGTTTACTTTCACGGCAGGGCGCGTTTTCCGCGTCGAAAGCACCCCGGCGAGTGATCATCCACCATCCCCACCGCCTGCATCCACGCATACACAATCACCGGCCCCACAAACTTGAAGCCGCGCTTCTTCAGGTCAGCCGAGATCGTCTCCGACAGTGGCGTCTTCGCCAGCACATGCCCATTTCCGATCACCGGCTTGCCGCCCACATGCGCCCACATTGCCTTCGCAAACCCGTCGTCCTTCTCCATCTGGAGAAAGATCCGCGCGCCCGCGATCGTCGCCGCAATCTTCGCGCGCGACCGGATGATCCCCTCATCCGCGAGCAGCCGCGCAATATCATTCTCGCTAAACCGGGCCACCTTCACCGGATCGAACTCGCGAAATGCCTTGCGGAACGCCTCGCGCTTGCGCAAGATCGTCAGCCACGAGAGCCCCGCCTGAAAGCCCTCCAGCATCAGCATCTCCCACATGGCGCGGCCATCGCGCACCGGCTTGCCCCACTCCTTGTCGTGATACTCGCGCAGCAGCGGATCGCTCTCCGCCCATTTGCAACGCTGCCGGTTGCGCATAGCTGGTCCTCCATAGCAGGCCACGAAACTCAGGGGAGTTGTGCACGGATTGTCAGCCATTCATCAAGCGAAGGCTCCAGGACCTCTCCTGAGTCAATGATCGTCTTCGCAATCGAAAGTCGCTGCTTCATCGTGCGCAATTCACGCAAACGCCCCAGCAATCGGTGCTTGTCTTCTGAAGACAGCGTCTTGGCAATGGCCAATTGCTTACTAACAGCAGCGGCTTCCTGCACCACTTCCTGCCGCGGTCGTCGCAAGCCGTTAAGTATCCATCGCAAGACGACCTCCTTATCCAAGACGAAGCGACCAGGACACGAACCCATCTTCGATATGAATTGAGCTCGGATACGCATGGCTTCCCGCAAGCCATCTGTCCAGGCGACACTTGCCAACTCGGCGGCACGTATCGCGACTTCCGCCCAATCGAGGCTTGCCTCCTTTTCCGCACGTGGGACGGCATAGTGGATGATTAAATCGAAACTCAAGCCAGGAGTCTGTTTTCCAGCCTCACATTGGCGAATGTAGTCTAGCCATACGTTAGGCGGTTGATCCTTCAACGAGTTGAATATCGTTTGTTGATCTGTCCCAAGGTTTTCCGGCGGCTCCGTCGCCCGTGCCTTCACACCGGCTCCTGATAAAGCCCCACCACATTCCCACCGGGATCACGGAACCAGGCGATCAGCTCCGTCTCATGCGCCGGATACTGCACCACCCATCCGCCGCTCTCCTCCACCTTCTTCACCGCCTCCTCCAGGCTGTCCACCATGATGTAGAACAGCAGCCCCGGCGTCATCGGGATGCGGTTCGCCACAAACGCGCCGCTCACCTCGCCGGTCGTGTCGTCAAAGGCAGTCGCGCCATCACCGCGTTGTCGAATCGTCCACCCGAACGCCCGCTGATAAAAATCCGCCGACGCCTGCACATCCTGCGCCGGCATCTCGATGTAACAAACCTTCCCGTTCTTCCCCGTCGGCATATCTGCCTGTCTCCCCGGAACAAAGAGTGTAGCCGCACACCCCGCATCGCGGGCGAGGTGTGGCGCAAAATCAAAACAGCTTTTGAACTGCAGTGTCTATTTCGGAACAACGAACAGCCCCGACGGCTTCGTGACCGTATAGGGCGACCCGGGCGCAGCCGCAATGCTCGTCGGCGCCTCTACGTTCTGCGTGGGAAACGGCACAGTGAGCCCTCCGAACAGCAGATACACAACGACCAATGACCGGATGATTCGATCGGATATGACCGAAGCTCCTTGGAATGAACGGCCCGATGGGGAGGGAGATCAGGGCTGCCCGGCAGTCTAGTCTCGCGGCCGACGCAGCGCAATCCCGCAACACAGCATTGCAAACAATCCGGCGCCCCGCTCCGTACCAAGCAGGGGCAGGGGTGTTCCCCACAATCAAGTCGACGCGAAGCGGCCCCCGACAGTCTCGTCATCCGACCGGAGCGGTGGCGCTCCGCGCCACCGCGCAGTGGAGGGATCTGCTGTTAACAAATCCAGTCGACGCGAAGCGTCCACTGACTCACCCATTACGACCGTTTCCTCAATCCACAACAAACCTGCCAATCAATTCCCCTCAATTCGCTACAATAGAAATAGAGAATGAAGAAGAAAGGCCACCAACGCGGTGGCTTTTCTTTTGTGGAGGAAACAAAGCTAGTTCCGCTGACCGGTTTTGCGCCGACCAGTTCTTAGCTAGCGGCGTTTACCTAGCCTGCTAACTCCAATCGCTGGACATCTTTAGCACTTAAGTCCTTTAGACACCGCATTTAGCTATCGGCACAGGTCCTAAATTGCACGAAACAAAAGAGTTCGGGGCGACCCTGCCGCACGACAGGGGGGAGGGGGTACCCGGTAACGTTACGTCTCCATCCTTGCTACCATCGGAGGTAACGACAAGGAGACACATGGCAGAGACAGAGACCCTCGCCGCCCCCGCCGCAACCGCCCAGCCCGAAACCAAGCCGGAGACCAAGCCCGAGGGGGCAAGCAAATCCGACAAGCCCATCAAACGCCAGATGGTCGGCTTCACCTTCTTCAAGGTCATGCCCGAATGGCGTCGCCTCCCCGCCGCCGAGCGCGCCGAGCACAAGCGCCTCTTCGCCGAGGTGCTCGGCCGCTGGAACCAGCCCGGACGCCTGCTCTCGCTCACCTACTCCACCGTCGGCCTCCGCCCGGACTGCGACATGGCCCTCTGGCGCATCTGTTACTCGGTCGACGACCTCAGCGAAATGATGGCGGAACTCATGGCCACCCCCCTGGGCGGCTACCTCGAAATCGCCAACAACTTCCTCGCAATGACCAAGCGCTCGCAGTACCTCATCGGCCACGAGCACGAAGGCCAGCACGACTCCCGCGGAGCCATCCGCCCCGGCGGCCAGAAGTACATCTTCATCTATCCGTTTTGGAAAACACGCGCCTGGTACCTGCTGCCGCAGCAGGAGCGCCAGCGCCTGATGAACGAGCACATCCGCATCGGCCACTCCTACCCGCGCGTGAAGCTCAACACCACCTACTCCTTCGGCCTCGACGATCAGGAGTTCGTCGTCGCCTTCGAGAGCAACTTCCCCGAAGACTTCCTCGACCTGGTGCAGCAGCTCCGCGAAACCGAGATCAGCGCCTACACCCTCAAGGACACGCCCATCTACACCTGCATCCGCATGAAGCCCGAAGCCATGCTCGACCGCCTCGGCTGACGATGGCGACTGCTACGAAGACTCCAGTGAAGGCGCGGCCCCCGAAGCCTCTCGTAAAGAAGACAAAGGCAAAGCCGCGCCTCAAGACCTCGCCCGAGCGCATCGCGGCTATCATCAACGGCCTGCAGAAGGCCTACCCCGGCGCAACCTGCGCACTCGTGCATCGCAACGCCTGGGAGCTGCTGGTCGCCACCATCCTCTCCGCGCAATGCACCGACGCCCGGGTCAACATGGTCACGCCGGAGCTCTTCCGCCGCTTC
>DASVAI010000329.1:0-12202 GCA_036376445.1 Acidobacteriaceae bacterium | reverse complement strand
GAAGAATAACATTATTGTGTTGACAGTCTCCCCACTCTTCACTAATTATCGATCCGCCGTAATAGATCCATCGAAAGCATGAGTCCCGCGTGGGAGAGATGGATGACTCCGACCGGCGGACAACGATAACGGGCACCCACTTTTGAATTGCTGAATTTCAGGGGGTAATGACGTATGACGAAGAGATTACTGCACAATCGTGCGGCAGTCCGGCACTGCTTCGGACTGGGCCTGTGGCTGGGGGCATGCACCCTGATTACTGGGGTATCGCCGCTCACATCAACGGCACACGCGCAGGTCTATAACGGATCGATCGTCGGAACCGTCACGGACAGCAGTGGCGCCGCGATTCCCGGTGTCAATGTGACGGTGACGAATACCGCCACAAACACCAAGTACACAGCGACCACCAGCGGCTCGGGCGGGTACTCTGTTCCGCAGCTTCCCGGCGGCACCTACACAGTGCAGGCCGAAGCGCAGAACTTCAAGCAAGCGGTCATCAACAACGTCATCGTGCACGTCTCGACCAACTCCGAGGTGAACGTGGTCATGCAGGTCGGCACCGTCAGTGAGAAGGTGATGGTGCAGGCCGATGCTCTACAGGTGCAGACCACCTCGGCCACGGTGGGTGAAGTCATCAGCGGCACCCAGGTACGTGAGCTCCCCCTGAACGGCGAGAACTTCGTTGGCCTTACGCAATTGTCGCCGGGTGTCAGCGCGGCACAGGGCGCGAACTTTGTGGGTAAGGGGCTGGGCGGCGGTGTGAACTTCTCCGTCAACGGCAACCCTTATAACTACAACCTGTTCCTGGTCGATGGCGTGAACAATAACGACGTCGGCTCAGGCCGGACGATCCTTATCTATCCCTCGGTCGATACCATCTCCGAATTCAAGATGATCCGTAACTCCTACGGACCTGAA
Source organism: Acidobacteriaceae bacterium (assembly GCA_036376445.1). Lineage (GTDB taxonomy): Bacteria > Acidobacteriota > Terriglobia > Terriglobales > Acidobacteriaceae > KBS-83. Next base: position 11,281 of record DASVAI010000329.1, on the reverse strand, counting down.
TATGGTCAGGCCGCCGGCGCAATCATCAGTATTACGACAAAGTCCGGCACCAACCAGTTCCACGGCGGCGCATTCTATGCAGGGCGGAACGATGCACTGAATGCCAACAACTGGTTCGCTAACCACAATGGCCTCGGCAAGGCGGAAGAGCGCCGGCACGACTATGGCTACAACATCAGCGGTCCAGTGATGAAAGACCGGCTCTTCCTCTGGTGGAACCAGGAGTGGAACAAGGAGATCCAGGGCGTACCCCTTTCAGCTTGCGTTCCTACCGTGGCCGAGTCGCAGGGCGACTTTAGCGGCTTCGCTCCTGGGGCTTCGACGGACCAGTGCGGCGCCACTTTGCCGACGCTGCCCGGAAATACGGTCCCTGGCGGAAAGATTGCCAATCCAGATCATGCTGGCCTGTTGATGGCGAAGTTCTATCCGGCGCCCAACCTGGCGAACATAAGCAACGGCAATAACTTCTCTCAGTTGATCGCCAATCACCTGAACTGGAGCGAATGGAACGTCCGCGCCGACTACGACATCACCAAATCGAACCGCGCCACCTTCCGCTGGACACAGGAGACCTGGGACAACCCGGCGCAGAACGACGGTTCGGTGTTCTGGGGCGAGTCAAACTTCCCAACGATCAACTCGAGTTGGAGTCAGCCTTCCAAGAGCATCATGGCCAGGCTGAGTTCCACAATCTCGAACTCCCTGGTCAATGACGTGGAGTTCGGATACGGGCACAACGCCATCATCACGACGCTTCAGGGCACGCAAGCATCCACGGTGCCGCAGCTTCAGGCGGCGTATCCGACGACTTTCCCGTCCTCGATCAAAGCAGAAGGATGAGTGGTTTGGAGGGTGGGGCGGTCTGAATCCCTATGGCTACATCAATGGCACCACCGGCGCCGGCCAGACCTCGATGTGGAACATCGCGCCCTATGGAAACCACGAAGATCTCTACACGGTTCAGGACAACCTTTCGAAGGTGCACGGAAATCATCTTTTGAAGACCGGCGTCTTCCTGGGATTTAATGAAAAGGTAGAGAGCAACGGCAACGGCGCCGATCGCCCGGGACTACCTACCGGCGTCTTCAAGGGCCCCGGTTCTCTGGGTGCAATCTCGGCCAATGCCGATACCGGCAATGCTCTCGCCAACGTGCTGTTGCCGGGTACCGCCTCCAACCCGCAGATGTTTAATGTCAGCGAAAACAGCATCGATGGAATCGCGGATGTGCTCTGGAGAGACTACGAATTCTACGTGGGCGATAACTGGAAATTGCGCCGCAACGTCACGGTAGATTACGGCTTCCGTTGGTCGTTTTATCGTGAACCGTATGCCGGCGGGAGCGGCGGAAACACCGACCCGGCGCACAACGGGGGCGGCAACTTTGCCAATCAATGGGCCAACTTCAGCATGAAGGCATGGAACGCCGCGGAAGCCAGGGCAAATCCATCCGATGCCTGCAACGGCACGCTGATCGTGCCTGGTACAAGCCCGTGTGCTGCTCAAAGGAAGTTCCTGGCTTCGCTTGGCGTCAACCTGCCGCTTTCCAACGGCACGCCCGGTCCGAATGCCGCACTCGCCGAGCAAAACAACCACAGCATTGCTCCTCGGTTTGGTATCGCATGGGACGTTTTCGGCAATGGAAGAACAGCCGTTCGTCTCGGCGCCGGCCAATTCTTCCAGCGCGAACCCGTAGGGCTTGCGCAGCCGCTGGCTCGTACTGCTCCCTTCGTTCTGGGCATCAGCACAAGCCGTGCGATAGCGGCGCCAACCCCATTGACGAGCGCCTCGGTATCACCGAGCGCCACCAAGTCCACCGGTGGGTTCCTCCCGAACTCATGGCAGTGGAACGTCTCGCTTGAACAGGAGGTGGCGCGCAACACAACCCTGCAAGTTGGTTACGTCGGAAATATCGGCGAACATCTCACCTCGATGTATGACGGGAACTTTATCCAGCCGGCAAACTGGCGGAATGCTGCGTTCGCGGGCAGCAGTGCCGACATGAATGCCTTTCGACCCGCATTCAACTTCGGAACGATCGGCGGCTTCGCGCGTGGCGGTCATGCCTCCTACAACTCGCTCCAGGTGATGCTCCGGGCACAGACGGGCAGCTTCTCCACGTTCCAGGCGGCTTACACGTGGTCGCATTCAATTGGCAACGTGGAGCTGAACAACTCGTCGGGCAGCATGAACCAGCAGGCAATCACAAACCAGGCGAACCCGGCCCTGGATAAAGGCAACACAAACATCAACCGGCCTAACATATTCGTAGCCAGTGAAGTACTCTTCCTTCCCAAGCTTACCGGGCAGAACCATCTCGTGCAGCAAACAGCCGGTGGATGGGAGGCTAACAGCATTGTGACGCTGGCGCAGGGCAGCTCCTTTACTGTCTTCTCTTCAGGGGCGAGCGGTGCCTCCGTGAATGGGGTGTCAAGCACGCTGAATTCGCTGGCCGGAACCGGTTACACGAACAATCAGCGGCCTCTGGTCACGAATGTCGGTTGCAACGTCGGGCGAAACGGTCCAAACCTCCTGAACTACAGCCACTTCACTCTGCAAGGCTACGCAATTGGAACCTTCCCATCCAATCTGGCGCCGCGTGGAGGATGTTTCGGAGCTCCGAACACAAACGTGGACTTCCAGTTGGCGAAGAACTGGAACATCAAGGAACACTATCGGATCAAGTTCAGCATGGACTTCTTCGATCTCTTCAACCACGCGAACTTCAACAGCAGCAACCTGGAGGGCTCAGGATTCACGTCGTCCAGCCCGCTGTTCTGCGGCGGCGCGTCACAGACTTCCGGCCAGCCCTGCAGCCCAACCAACAACATCGTGACCGGTAGCGACAACCCGGATAACGGGAACCGAATTAATACCCCGACAGGCTTTGGTACTGCGGGTTCTCAGAACCTGAACCTGGGCCGCAACCTGCAATACGCGCTGAAGTTCACCTTCTAGGAGCGTCTCGAAACAATCTGCCGAGGGCTGTCCGTAAGGGCAGCCCTCGCGTTTCCTAACGCTGATCGGGCCATGCTTTTTTGCCGGCTACACCGCTTCTTCAATCTGTAGAATCAAGCCATCCCGCAGCGGTGGCTCTCATGGTCCAATCCGTCTTTTCCTGGTTCAGGCTTCTTCCGGGTATCGCCTTCGCGGGGATTCTGCTTTCATCCGGAGCTGATATGGTGTTGGCGCAGACGCATGAGCGTACTGCTGCCACTCGCAGTAGCTCGGAATCCGATCCGGGCATCCTGGAATTGAACGCGCGAATTACAGAAATGAACAGCGCGCGCTCCTCAGGCGATCCAACGACCATCACCTTTGCAAGTCGGCGCCTGATCGCTACAGCACTGCACCAGATGGCCGATCTGCGGATGGTCGAAGGAGCCTTTCCGCAAGCAGTCACGCTTTACTCAAAATCACTTGAATTCGATGATTCCGGAGAAACACGTGCGGGGCTGGCCCTTGCGCAGCTCCAGCAGAATCATCTGGATGACGCGATCGCGGACGCCGACATGGCGCGCGCCACAGCTCCGCAAAGCAATTTGGCGGACCAGGTTCTTGCGCGCGCTCTGATGCAGAAAGGTGACTACGCGAAAGCCGCCGAGAGCCTGACAAGGCTCAGCAAAGAGCACGCCGATGTTCCTACGCTCTATTCGCTCGCGATCTGCTTGCTTGCGACGAAGAAGCCAGAAGACAAGCAGCGCGCGCTCCAGGTTTTCGGACAGATGCAGTCCCTCACCGGAGACAGCGGATCGCTTCACGTTCTCTTCGGCCGCGCCTTTCGCGATGCAGAGGACATGCCGTCCGCCATCCGCGAGTTCCGCCGTGCCATCCAGATCGATCCCAAAACCCCACACGCGCACTACTTCCTCGGCCTTGGACTGCTCGCTCTCAATGAATGGAAGCCTACGCCGGAAGCAGAATCAGAGATGCAGGCGGAGGTGCAGAACTATCCCCGCGACTATCTGGCAAACTACATGCTCGGCTTCCTCGCGTCGTCGGAGCGTCGCTACGCGGTGTCAGACCGTTACCTCCGCGTTGCCGCGGAGATCAATCCGAAAGCGCCGGAGCCGCCGTTGTACATGGGGCTGAATGCCTATGCGCAGGACAACGCAAAAGTGGCAGAGATCATGCTGCGCAAAGCGGTTCTCCTGACGGGGACGGATGAAGCGCGCTCCAACTACCAGATTCGTCGCGCTTACGTGGACCTTGGACGAATTCTTTCTTCGAGCGGCCGCAAAGCGGAGGCGGAGACATTTCTTGCGAAGGCACGCGAGCTGCAGAACAAAACAATGGAAGAGAGCCAGCAGCGCATCGCATCCATCGCGCAGGCGGGCGGCGGCGGAATGGCAGCGGCGGTCGTGCCGTTGAGTTCGCAACAGGAGAACGAAGCTGCGCCAGTGCCGCAGTCTGCATCCGGCCCGGCAGCGTACCTCGACAGCGCTGCTCTTACTAAGAATCAGCTCACCAACGCACAGCGCCAAGCCGCGATCGCGCGAGAGGACAAGCTGCGCTCCGTTCTCGGACTGGCATACAGCGACCTTGCCACCGCCGAGGCGCTCAACCGCGACTATGCGCCAGCGTTGAACGATTACAAAGAAGCGGAGCAATGGGACCCATCCGTTCCAGCGCTGGCGAAGAACCTGGGACAGGCCGCATTCCGCGCCGGCGATTATAGGGATGCAATCAGGGGGCTTTCGAAAGCGCTTGTCCAGACGCCGAACTCGGCGCCGATCCGCGCCATGCTTGGCATGTCCTACTTCGCAACTGATAGATATGCAGATGCAGTCGAGACCTTTGCGCCGCTTGGCCCAAACGGGATGACTGACGGCGAGACGGGCTACGCCTGGGCGGCTTCGCTTGCGCACACTGGTGACATGAAGCGCGCGGCTGAAGTGTTGAACGCGTTCGAGACCACACCGAGAAGCGCCGATGTGCAACTGCTCGCCGGCGAGCTGTGGACGGAGATCGGCGACTACTCGCGCGCCATCTCCACCTTCAACGAAGTGTTGCAAAGCAATTCTTCCCAGCGAAAGGCGCACTTCGATTCCGGACTGGCCTACATCCATTGGGAGCGATGGCCCGAGGCCGCCCAGCAGTTTCAGCAGGAGCTCGCGCTCTATCCGGATGAAACCGATGCGCAGTATCATCTCGGGTTTGTCTACCTGCAGCAATCGCACACCGACGAAGCCGAGAAACTGTTCGAGCAGGTCGTTGCTACGCATCCTGAGCACGCAAATGCTCAATATGAACTGGGGAAGATCCTTCTGAACAAAGGGAAGACGGCTGATGCCGTCGCTCACTTCGAGGCGGCGGCCCGGTTGAGCCCGCGGACCGATTACATGCACTACCAGCTACAGGCCGCGTATCGGAAAGAAGGCCGCACCGCGGAGGCAGATCGCGAACTTGATATTTATAAACAGCTCAAAGCAGCATCGCGCGAGCGGGCTTCGGAAGCTGTGAAAGCCAACCCCTGATACAGGACCCGATTGCATTGACGATCTTTTCTACCGCAGTTCCCGCCCTTCGCTCGTTAGCAATTCTCGCCCTGTCCATCAATCTGGCATGGGCCCAGAGCGGACATCCTGCTCCATCTGCACCGCCACCGGGAGCCAAAAGCACAAAGTGCTCCGGGCGTCCCGTTCCACAGCTTGAAGATGTCACCGCGGCCAGCGGCATTACATTCACCCACAACTCCGATCCATCGAAGCGTTACATTGTCGAGTCGATGAGCGGCGGCGTGATTCTCATCGACTATGATCGCGACGGCTGGCCCGACATCTTCTTTACCAATGCGCCTACCGTGGACATGGCCATCAAGGGCAAGACCAGCCTGGGTGCCCTCTATCACAATAACCACGACGGGACCTTTTCAGACGTGACTGCCAAGTCCGGCCTGAACACGCCGTGCTTCGGGATGGGAGGCGCAATCGGCGATTACGACAACGATGGCTGGCCGGATATCTACGAGACCTGTCTGGGGGGCAATGTCCTCTATCGTAACAATGGAGATGGCACATTTACTGATGTAACGAAGAAAGCCGGTGTCGCCGATGGGCGCTGGTCCACCGGTGCTGCGTTTGGCGACTACGATGGCGACGGCTATGTCGATTTAATGGTCGCCAACTATGTGGACTTCCATCTGGATGATCTGCCGGGCTTCGGCAGCGCGCCATTCTGCAAGTATCGCGGTATCGACGTGCAATGTGGCCCGCGCGGCTTACGCGGCGCCGGCGACTCGCTCTTTCACAACAATGGCGATGGCACATTCACAGACGTCTCCAAGGCGGCCCGGGTTAACGACAATCCTGGGTACTATGGCCTCGGCGTTGTCTGGGCCGACTTCAATAACACCGGCCGTCCCGACATATACATAGCGAATGACTCCACGCCGAAATACCTTTACAAGAATGAAGGTAACGGCAAGTTCACCGACATTGGGCTTGAGTCCGGGACAGCCGTAAGTGATGACGGCTCTGAGCAGGCGTCCATGGGTATTGCGCTCGGTGATTACGATCACTCCGGCCGTCCGTCCATCTCTGTCACGAATTTCTCCGACGAGAACGATCTGCTCTATCGCAACGAAGGCGACTGGAACTTCAAGGAGGTCTCCTATGCTTCTGGCATTGCGTTGCGATCGCTGCCCTGGGTCAAGTGGGGCACCGCTTTTATCGATGTCGATAATGACGGTTGGCTCGATCTGATCGCCGTCAGCGGTCATGTCTATCCGCAGGTGGATTCGCTGCCTTCCGGCGCGCGCTATAAAGAGCCCAAGCTGCTGGACATGAATCAGAAGGATGGGACCTTCTGCGATGCCAGCGACCTTGCAGGTCCCGCCCTGCAGGAGAAACGCGTCTCGCGCGGACTTGCGATCGGCGATCTGTTCAACGACGGAAATATGGACGTGGTCGTCGGCGATCTCGACGGAGCGCCGATGCTGCTGCGCAATCGCGGCGTGCCCGGACGTCACTGGGTCAGCTTCGAACTCGCGGGCACAAAGAGTAATCGCCTTGCCCTGAATGCGCGAGTCAGCATCGTTGCCGGCGGCATGACCCAGACCGAGGAGATTCACAGCGGCGGCAGCTACCTTTCGCAGAACGATCTGCGAGTGCACTTCGGGCTTGGTGCCGCGGATAAGCTCCAGAGTGTCACCATCCACTGGCCATCGGGCAAGGCGGAAACGCTCAGTAACCTAGCAGCCGACAAGTACTACTCCGTGCTGGAAGGGCAGGGCATCGTTCCGTTTGAAAAAATAAAGACCAGCCCACCAAAGAAATAGGTCTCCTGTGCTACGGCATCTCCATTGGAGATCCACACCAGCCGTCCCGGATCAAGAAACGGAAGCGGACACAATAGCAGCGCATTGATGGCGCTGAATATCGTGGAAGCGCCTCCGATCCCGAGGCCAACAATTAGAATCGCAAACACTGTCGATCCTGCATTGCGCCGCATTCCGCGAAATCCATACTTCAGATCGTGTCCAAGCGATTCAGCACCAACGGAGGTGGACCAGACCAGATTCGATTCAACGTTCTGCTTGCTCGCTGTTCTCCCAGAAGTGCCGTCGTGGCATACGATGCATTCCTGCCGTGCAACCTGCGGCTAGTTGAAAATCACGCTCGCAATTACACTTCCTCCGAAAGCGAAAGAAGGGGAGTACCGATGCTCAATCGCCGCACGTTTCTTAAGAACGGCCTGACTACCGGCGCCGCGGTCATTCCGTTGCCCTCCGCACTGCATGCCCTCGATCCCGCTTCGGCCGTATCCGTGGGAAAGCCTGCCATCACCTCGGTTGCTGAGTCCGCAGCAAACCTCATCCCACTTCCCCAACGCATGGCTTCTCTTGATCCCGCCGCTACGCCCTGGCAGCAGAGGATTCGCCGCGTGGGCCAGAGCAACATGACCGAGCACGATCCCGCAGTAATGAATGTAGAAGAGTGGGCAGACTACTGGCACTCTACGCAAGCTGACATTGTTTTCGTCAGCGTCACGGGCATCCTTGCGTTTTATCCCTCGAAGGTGAAGTTCCATCGGCATGGAAAATATCTGAATGGCCGCGACTTCTTCGGCGAGTGCGTGACCGCCGCAAAAAAGCGCGGCATGCGTGTGGTTGCGCGGATGAGCCCGGACCTCAACTGGGGTGATGCGCTCGAGGCCCATCCGGAGTGGGCGATGCGCTACAAGGACCGTTCCGTGCAATTCAACGACGAAGAGCCGCGCCTGTTTCAGACCTGCATGTTCTCTTCTTACATGGACGACTATGTTCCTGCGATCATGCGTGAGATCAATTCGCTCTACGATGTCGATTGCTTCTATACCAACGGCTGGCCCCCGATCGGTAGCCTGCCTGACTGTCACTGCGCCATTTGCAGCAGGCTCCCGGCCGCCGGCACTCCAGCGTATTGGCGCGCTTACAATGATCGCGTCTTCAATCTCTGGCAACGATACGATGCCATCGCCAAAGAGAAGAAATCCGACAGCTTCTTCTTCGCCAACCTTGGTGGGAACGTCCGCTGCGGCCCGAATCTCGATCGCCTCGGCAAGCTTACCGCCTGGTTCCAGGCCGACAACCAAGGCCGCACCTACAACGATTCTGCCGTCTGGGGATGTTCGCTGCAGGGTAGGGTCTGCAACGCCGTGCTGGACGGGAAGTTCGCCGCCAACGTTACGGCCGCATACTCCACCGGCGTCGTCGGTTGGCGCAACAGCTCAAAGAATCCCGCCGAGACCAGGATGTGGTTCAACGAGACGCTCGCCAGCGGGATGGTCCCCTACTACCACTTTGTCGGCTCCGAAGGTGGTCTTGGCGAGGACCGCCGCTGGCAGAAGGTCGGCGAGGATTACTTTCGTTGGACCGCAAAGCACGATGCCCATCTTGCGACCCGCCGTTCCATCGGCAACATCGGCATCGTGATTGGTCAAAGTACCCAGCTTCTTTATTCGGGTCCCGCCACGGTTCGCACGCGCAACTACATGCATGAGACGACACAGGGCATCTACGATGCGCTGCTTCGAGGCCGATTCGCTTTCGACTTTGTGCATGAAGATCGCCTGGAGCCGGAGCGCCTCAGCAAATATCGCGCCCTTGTGCTGCCCAATGTCGCCATGCTCAGCGATCGCCAGTGCCGGCAGATTGGCGACTATGTGCATTCTGGCGGGTCGATTATGGCAAGTTTCGAAACCGGTCTCTATGACGAGAACCTGAGTTCACGTCCGGATTTCGGTCTCGCGGATGTGCTCGGGATCAGCAAGGCGGGAGAGGTCATCGGCACGAACGGCAATGCGTACTACGGCCGTATCGAAAATCTCGACCCTGTCCGCCAGCACCCCATCCTTGAGGGCTTCCGCGACACTAACTGGCTTCCCGGTGCGCAGAACCGCATACCTCTCAAGTCCGTGCAGAATCCCGTGCTCACCGTTGTTCCCGGCTTTGTGCGATATCCACCGGAGCTTGCCTATCCCCCGGTCTCGCATACCGACGAGCCGGCAGTTGTTCTGCGCGAGTCCGGCTCAAGCCGTATCGCCTATTTTCCCGGTGACATCGAGCGCACTTACTGGCTCACGGGCCACGGCGATCTGTTGCGGCTGTTGCACAACACCATTCGCTGGATCACACGGGACGAGCGCATCGTTCACGTTGATGGCGAAGGTTTCCTCGAGATGCTCGCCTGGGAAACGGCTCCCGGCTATGCCGTGCATCTGCTCAACTACACAAACCCCAACGCGCACCACGGCTGGATGCAATCAACGTTCCCGCTTGGCGCGCAAGCCGTCACGATGAAGCTGCCGCCAGGTGTGAGGGCCCGGTCTGTCGAACTCCTGCAGGCTGGGTACAGTGTGCCGCTTGAGCAGGAGAGCCAGATGCTGCAGTTTACTGTGCCGGGTGTCAAAGACTATGAGGTAGCGGCAATCACCGTCACATAAGGCATCCCGCTCAGTGCCAGATCTGGAAATCAGGGCGCGTGACTCATTGAGGTCGGCTACCTATACAGCTGGATCTATGTCTTCCCTCTCGCAAGTGGCTGTGTAACCGGCTTCGCGGAGAGTTGGCCCAATCCGGATCATGTGTTCGGATAGCCGACTTTAGGTCCAAGTAGAAGCTCAACAATCACGGGGCCAGTCAACAGATCCGCGGGAGTGATCACGCCGACGGTTGGCATGCTTGACCGAACGTTCCCTTGTCATGCGCGCCTGGCCTGTATTGCGCCGGGCGCGCCGTTGCGGTTTCGTTGAGCGGACGCGATACACTCGGCATCTGTGGTTGCGTGTGCATCGTGCGTGCGCCGAAATGATGCAGGAGTTGACCTTGGTCGCGTTCCGTTTGCGTGGTGTTCGTCTTGCTGTGGCTGCCGTGATCGCTCTGAGTGTGTACGGGTCGATGCGTGCACAGGGGCCCGTTGACGAGGTAGATCCGACCATCGGCAACGTCAGCATCCTGCTGGAGCCAACGCGGCCCACGGCGTATCTGCCAAACAGCATGGTGCGTATGTATCCCATGCGCAAGGACGCGCTGGATGACCAGATCCAGTACTTTCCCCTCACGATTCTGTCGCACCGGCAGCCAGATTTGTTTGCGGTGATGCCTGGCAGCGACAAGCGCGCGGTGTATGACGCGGAGCATGCCATGCCCTATTTCTACTCGACGCGGTCCGATGAATCGATGATTCGGACCGAGTTTGCGCCAGCTCACCAGGCAGGCTACTTCCGCTTCAGCTTTCCGAGCAGCGCAGCGGAGTTGCATGTGAAGAACCTGCATCCAGGTTCGTTGCATGTTGTGGCAAAGAATGCGGTCGCAGGCGAAGAGAGCGTCATGGGAGTGACGGCTTACTTCTATGCAGAGACGAACGAGCCTGTGTCGGCAGAGACAGCGCACGGGAAGGATGGCGATCACATTACGCTGTCGGCCCGCGGAGCGAAGGTGCTGGAGTTTCGCTACGGTGTCTCGTTCATCAGCGTAGAGCAGGCGAAGAAGAATCTGCTGCGCGAAATTCCCTCGTGGGGACTGGAGCGCGTCGAGGAGGAGGCGCAGGCGCAGTGGAACGATGCGCTGGGTCAAATTACGGTGGAGGGTGGGACGCCGGCCCAGCGGCGCGTCTTCTATACAGCCCTCTATCGCTGCATGGAGCGCATGATCAACATCACCGAGGACGGCCGCTATTACAGCGGATATGACCACAAGGTGCATGAGGATGCGCGGCCGTTTTACGTGGACAACTGGCTCTGGGACACGTATCGCGCGCTGGAGCCGTTGCAGACGCTGCTGAATCCGGACATGCAGGCGGA
>DASVAI010000224.1:0-9273 GCA_036376445.1 Acidobacteriaceae bacterium | reverse complement strand
GCTCACGCGATCGCGAGCTCATCGCGGCCTATGTTTCCTCGCTGAACAACTGCTACTTCTGTCACCAGAGCCATGCGGCTGCTTCGGCACACCACGCTGGCGGCAGCAGCGAACTCGTCAGCAGCGTGTGTGCAAACCCCGGGACCGCTGACATATCGCCAAAGCTTCGCGCACTCCTCGCAATCGCCGCCCGGGTCCAGTCAGACGCGAAAACTGTAACGCCAGAGTTGGTCAGAGCGGCGCGCACGGAAGGCGCCACCGATATCGAGATACACGACACCGTTCTCATCGCAGCTGCGTTCTGTATGTACAACCGCTACGTGGACGGCCTGGCAACCTGGCAGCCCCACGATATGTCAATGTACTCGCAAATGGGAGAGCACCTCGCTCGCAGGGGCTATCAAATTCCATCCAAACCGCAGCTCTGAAGCAGTTCCCCGTGAAGAGTATCCAGATAGAAGCGATTTGCACGCAGGCACCGGTTAGATCTCGTACCTCCGAACACGCTCGAATGCCCCGCGCGGCGGTTCTTTCGGCGATATCCGTCATACTGTAGCCGCGCGCGCGTTTCCAGCAAGATAGCGGCGACATAGCGGCCCTCTGCTTCAATGGTCGCTCTCCAGGAATGCCGCGATCTGCTGGGCATCCGAAGGTGATACACCCATCTCCGGCATAGCAATTCCCGGCTGGAATTTCTGCGGGTGCATCACCCATTGCTCCAGATTCTCCGGCGTGTTCGGCAAAACGCCAGCCAAATAAGAGCGCTGCGTAAGCGAGGCTAAGGATGGGCCGACCTTGCCGATAGCTCCTGGGACACCGGGGATCACATGGCACGTGGGACAGCCATAGCGGATCATCAGAGCTGTCGCGCTGCTGCTATGGGCGGAGCGCGGCGGAGCGCTCGAGCAGCCGATCATTAGACCGAAGAAGACCAGCGAGAACGGGAGAACTCCATGCTGCATCATGAGCGCTCTCCTTGCTGCAGCACAGCTTCCAGGCTCCCCAGCTTGAGGCGTCGATCGGACTCGCCCAGCCATCTTGCGAACAGGGCAAGCGCGACGATGATGAAGACGATGGCAGAGGGCACCCACATAATGACGCCACCCAGCTGCTGATCTTCCAACGGTGTTAGGCCCCAGCGGGCGGTGGTTTCGGCATAGATGGGATACCACAACACAGTGGAAAAGGTGAGCAATGCCCCCAACGCGCTGCAATGCACTGCAGCTCCGAAGACGTAGAAGGTGGCCGCGCCGTATCTCATTGCGGAGCGCCCTACGCCGTAGAGCGCCGACCAGAAGACCACAGCCGTGAGAAAGAAGCTGAGATGCTGTGCCGCGTGGATCCAATCCGATTGCAGCGTCGCCTGATACAGGACTGGAATGTGCCACACCCAGAGCGCGACAGATTCCAGAAGCCATGCGATGAGTGGCGTAGTGAGATAGCGGATCACCCGCATCTGGTCTATGCGATGCACCCATGCTCCAATATCGGCCCTCTCGCGGGGCGCGAAGGCCCAAAGACATGTCGCGCTGGGATGCGATGCGGCGATCAGTGGCGCAGAGACGAGGATCATGATCTCGTGCTGGAGCATATGCGCGCTGAAGAGCTGCTCACCAAGCTCGTGAATGGGCGAGACCAGCGCCAGGAAGAGGCTGAACCAACCGGCGAAGAAGCTGGCGTGCCGCCAACGAAGCACATAGATTTGGCCGCGCCGCACCGCACCCCCGATATACATAGCGAGCAGGGTGGCGAGAGGCACTACGACCTGCGGCTCCCAGCTCCACGGTTCGCTCCACATGGACGGGGCTGCGCTCACAGAGAGGAGCGTGACGGACGCGGAGATGTACGCAGGGGCCATGGCTAATCGCAGGGGTTCAGGATGAGAAGTGCGGCTGTGCCGGCAAACACCACGAGTATCGAAATAACGGAGAGCAGCATGCCGGATTTCGCCATGAAGCTTCTGCGTCCCACTTCAGGCTGGCTCTCGTCGACTGCGGGTATCTTGCGAAACAGCGAGAATGACAGTGCAAACGCGCAAAGGCACAGTACAAAATCAATGGCTGAGACCAGGAACGACATGCGCTTGTAATTCACATCACAGGCCCAATGCGCGACGGTGTAGCCGACGATAGTATTGACCATCGCGGCCAATGGGCCGAGCAGGAAGGCGATCCAGAGCAGAAGATCGGCCTTCTGCTCCGCGGTATCGGAATGTGTGACCTGCGCCCTAAGCATGGAGCCACCTCGGCGCCCAATAGATCACGAGATAGATCGGGATCCACGAGATGATGACGAAATACCAGTAATCCGCATTTTCGGCTGCATCCATGAACCGCTTGCCTTCCACCATAGGCGTGAAGAAGAGCACAGCGAGCACGAAAGTATCAACCACATCCGTGAGTAGATGCACGATGTGAAACCCCATCAGCGTCCACACGGCTGAGCCATACGCATCGATGCTCCAATCTGTATTCAGGTGGCGCAGCTCGAAGTAGCGCACGACAAGATTGGCGATCCCCACGAGGGCGAGAGCGACCAGACCGATTCGCACAGCACGCAGATCGCCTTTGCGAGCGCGCCGGCGATACCATTCGTTTGGAATTGCGCTGAATACAAAAATTGCAAGATTCAATGTGCCCCAGAAGAGCGCCGGCGGATTCGAGTGCGGCGGCCACTCCAGCCCGCGTGAGTGCAGATAGAAATAGGAGGCGATCATGAGCAGGAAGACCATGCCCTCAATCGCCATCATGCCGATGATGCCCCACCATGTGATGCTGCGAATGCCGAAGACCACACTCGGCAGGTTCGAGACATCGAGCAATGCGGCTTCTACTCTGTCTGCCATATCTCTCTCGCGCGACGGCGCTCCGCGGCCTGCTTTACCGGCCAGAACCAGCCGATCAATGTGACGGCGATCGGGATCGCGCCGATCGTGATGCCCCAGGGAGTGAAGATGCTGCCGATGAACGCCGCTGTGGTGGCGAGCGCCGCGAGAAGAGGCCAAAATGTCGGAGCCGGAAATTCTTCCTTGCTATCCGGCTCCGCATCGAGCGTGCGGGTAGTCAGGAATGACCGCGTGTCCTCATCCAAACCCACGACGACGGGCTGATTCGGAGCGGCATCCCAGAGGGCCTCACGGCCATTCACTGTTGGCAGATGCAGGAAGTTGTAGCAGGGCGGCGGCGAACTGGTGGCCCATTCCAGCGTGCCGGCCCTCCAGGGATTCGGCCCTGCAGGTTCACCGGCTCGGAACGAGCGAAAGACATTCCACAGGAAGAGAGATACCGAAACAAATAAAAGAATGTAGCCCAGTGACTCGATCTGGTTCAGTGTTGTCCAGCCCATGCCTGCGGGATAGGTATAGACGCGGCGCGGCATACCGCGAATGCCGACGACATGCATGGGGAAGAAAGTGATGTTGAAACCGACGAAGAAGAGCCAAAAGGTGACCTGGCCCAACATTTCGCTCATCATTTTGCCTGTGAGTTTAGGGAACCAGTATGTCAGTGCTCCGAAGAGCGGAAAGACAGCGCCTCCGATCAATACGTAATGAAAGTGCGCGACCACAAAGTAGGTGTCATGCACCTGCAGGTCCACAGGAACGGAGGCCACAAAAATTCCCGTCATACCGCCGAGGATGAAGGTGAAGAAGAAGCCGAGCACCCACCAGAGCGGAGTCTTGAGCACGACCTTGCCGGTTGCCATCGTGGCGATCCAGCAGAAGATCTGCGCACCTGTGGGAATGGCGATCATCATGCTCGCCGCGGTGAAGTAGCTTTCCGCAATCTGCGGGATGCCGGTGGCAAACATGTGATGCACCCAGAGCCCGAAGGCCATGAAGCCGGTCGCCACCAAGGCCAGTACCAGCACCAGATACCCAAACACATGCCTGCGACTGAAGGTCGTCACAATGGTCGAGACGATTGCCGTGCCGGGCAGAAAAATGAGGTAGACCTCCGGATGACCAAACCACCAAAAGAGATGCTGAAAGAGCAGGACGTCGCCACCTGCCGCCGGATTGAAAAACTGCGTGCCGCAGGTGCGGTCGAGGAGAAGCATCGTGCTGCTGAGCACCACTCCGGGTAGAGAGAAGATCACCATGAAGGCGACGACAAGTTCCCCCCATACGAAAATGGGGATACGGTTCAAGGACATGCCCGGTGCGCGCAGGCGGAACACAGTCACAACGATCTCAACCGCAACCGCGAGTGCTGACACTTCAGTGAAGGTGATGAGCTGCGCCCAGAAATCAGGACGCTTACCAGGTCCGAAGTCCGGACCGGCGAGCGTTACATAGGAGAACCAGCCGCGGTCTGCGCCCGTGTTGCAGAGGAATGCAACGTACAGCATGATGCCGCCAAAGAGATAAAGGTAATAGCTGTATGCGTTCAGCCGCGGAAACGCTATGTTACGTGTACCTACCATCAATGGAACGAAGTAGACGCTGAGTGCTTCGAACATCATGGGCACGGCAAAGAGGAACATCATGGTGGTACCGTGCATCGTGAAGAACTGGTTGTATTGATCGTTAGATAGAATGTGCGCTTCGGGGAACGCGAGCTGTAAGCGCATCATGCCAGCAAGCAGGCCTGCGATCAGAAAAAAGATGAAGGCGGTAATGGCATAGCGCTTGCCAATCGTTGTGTGATGCACTGCCTTGAACCAGCCGATGAAGCCTGGTGGCTCGCGCCATATGCGCTCAAGTTGCGCAGCTTTTCTGCGCTCCGCCTCGGTCATTCCGGTTTGCGTCACGACGGCATTCATCGCAGCGTCTCCAGATAAGCGAGAAGATCTTGCAGATCGCTTCCAGACATCTGGTTGGGAGGCATTCGGCAGCCAGGTTTCAGCGCCTGCGCGTTGAGAATCCAGCCGCCGAGATTGCCAATAGTATTCGGCAGCTCACCGGCAGCAATGGTGGCGCGCCTGGCAACGTGGGTGAGGTCAGGGCCAACCCGCGAACCGGCAGCGGTGCCGCGAATGGTGTGGCACATTACGCATGCGTGCGTCAGAAAGACCTGCTGACCGTGCACTGTCTGCTGCGTACCGGGCGCGACCGCAGGCTTTGCTTCTGCATTCAGCCAGGCCTCGAATTGCTCCTTCGGCTCAGCAACCATATAGAAAGACATGTGCGCATGCTGCTCGCCGCAGTACTCGGCGCATTGCCCTCGCCAGCGACCTGGTCGATTGATCTGCAACATCAGATCGGTATCGTAGCCAGGCATGAGGTCGCGCTTGCCCTGCACATTGGGCGCCCAGAAGCTATGGATGACATCGCGGGAAGTCCCATGAATACGAATCGGAACCCCAACCGGCAGATGAATCTCGTTCGCGGTCTCAACTATTTTGTAAGGCCCATTGGTGTTGGGATACCGGACTTCCCACCACCACTGGTGTCCGTAGACATCAATGGTCAACGCCTGGTCGTCGTTCATCTTGCCCAGCGCGCGGCTGGTTCGAAAGCTGCTGATCAGCATGACGAAAAGCAAAGCGGCCGTAACGATCATGGCGCCGGCTACAGCGCGTTCAGCCAGGCGGTCGCTCGCGGCCGAGGTCTCTTGCGGATCGGGCATCGTGTCTAGAGAATGACGTTTGCGGTAAACCGAGACGACAAGCGTAAATAGAACAATGCAGTAAACAACTGCAGTGATCCAGAAGATAACGGCAAAGGTGTGCTCGATCCGCGCCGCGCCTGGGCCTACGGGATTCAATGAGGTCTGATCGCCGTGAAATCCCGGAATCGCGCTCAGTATCGTCATGGCTGCGCGACCTTCTGCTGCGATTCGTCTTCGGGATGCTCCTTCTTTCGTGCTTGCTCTGCTTTGGCAACCGGCATTTCGTCAGAGCGGGACGGAGCGACATCGGTGGGCAGTTGTCCGCTCATCGAGCGCACGTAAGCAACCAACTCCCACACTTGGTAATCGGGAATTTTGCCGCTGAAGCTCGGCATGCCATTCGGACGGCCCTGCACTATATCGGAGTAGATCTGGTCCGGGCGGCTGCCGTAGATCCATTCTGCATCCATGAGGGCTGGACCAATGGCTCCGCCACCATGCGCATGGCAGCCGGAGCAATTGTAGGCATTGTAGAGACGTTTGCCTTCGGACACTGCATACGCGCTCTCCTGATACTTGGCAGGCGACGGAGGTGCGGTTCCGCCGCCTGCGTGCACGTCGGTCAAGGCAACACCATTCGCCACCTGCGACTTTGCCGCGCCGGGATCGAAGACACGCTGCTCGCGTTTGCAGCCTGGAATGGCGAGCAGAACAAGAACGGCACAGGCGAGAAGGCGCAGTCTCACGATGCCCCCTTCGCTTCAGCAAGAGTCGGAATATGATAAGCGGCGAGAATTTTCTGAATCTGCGGCTTCAACCTCTCCAATGAAGCATTTAGTTCGCTGCCTAGCGTGTAGTCATTCTTGTGAACCGCAAACGCAATTGAGTAAATGAATGGAACGCCGGAAGAATCTATCGACGGCGATACCGGAGTGAGCACGATGGGCAAATGCTGGCTCGCCGCAAAATATCCGGCGACGGGCCCCCACACCACGGCCACACCGACGCGGTCATCGGCAACAGCGCGGATAATGTCTCCACTGTTTGTGCCGAAGGAGTCAAAGCCAACCAGCTGTGCGGCGTGACCATTGCGAATCAATGGCAGCGATGGAGGCGAGTAGTCTTCTTCGAGGATCTGTAGGCCAATGCGGCGCCCATTCAGGCGCGGATCGCGGAACGAAGCGATCTGCAGATGTTTACGCGCAGACGTGACGAAGACGTATGTCGAGCGATAGTATGGCCGGGTAGTAGCCACCCCACGCATTCCGACCGGCACTCCGGTCAAGAGATCGCAGGCGTTCTTATTGAATTGCTCGCGAAGGAAACCACGACGGCTGCGGGCTGCGATGAAGACCGGCTTACGACCCAAGTCATGCGCGACCAATGCCGCAATCCGGTTGTCGAATCCACGGCCTGCCCCGTTAGAAAATGGCAAGTTGTCAGGGTCCGCGCAGATACGTAACGGTCTTGCCGCCAGCGCCGCTGAAGCAGGAACAAGCGCGAGCAGGAGAACAATCTTAAGGCAACGCGAAAACATAGAGCGTTCCTCCGGCCTGCGTCACGTTTTTCAGATCGTGCAGCGCGCTGCCCCAGCCGTTGGCGGCAGTGTCGTCGCGAGTATCGAGATTGGCGGATACGATCGAACCTGGCCAGCCGCCGACTCCAGAGAGGATGGCGACATATTGCTTTCCGTCCGGTCCGCGATATGTGACTGGCTGGCCGATGATGCCCGAGCCAGTCTTGAACTGCCATAGAACTTTGCCCGTCCGCGCATCTGCTGCTTTAAACCAACCATCCATTGTGCCGAAGAAGACCAGATCGCCGGCGCTGACTAACGTGCCGCTCCACATGGGGTACTTATCCGTAATGGTCCAAACCTTTTTCCCGGCGATGGGATCCCAGGCCATCAGCTCTCCTTCATTGCCTCCGGGGCCGGGATAATAGCGCACGTTGGTGCCGACATATGGCGTGCCTGCAATGTAATTGGCTTCGACTCCCTCTTCATCCATGCACATGTTTTCGTGTGGAACGTACAGCAGCCCTGTCTTCGGCGAAAAGGACGACGGCTGCCAGTCCTTGCCGCCTGCGGTAATGGGGCAGATATTCCGAGTCTCTTGCCCGGTTTTCACCTCCTTTGCTGCAACACGTTGTAACTGGCCGGTCTTCAAATCGACGTCCGTAGTCGCCGTCATGTACACATAGGGGGTTGCAGAGAGCACCTGCCCATTGGTGCGATCGATAACGTACATGTAACCGTTGCGGTCGGGCCGGACAAGCACTTTGCGCGTAGTTCCCTGCCACGGTAGATCCAGGAGGACGTCCTCGTTGATTCCATCCCAGTCGTACAGATCATGGGGCGACATCTGGTAGAACCACACCGCCTGACCGGTATCGGCATCGCGCGCGAAAACACCGGAGGTCCACTTGTTGTCTCCGGGACGCACTTCCGCATTCCATGGTCCTGGATTGGCCGTGCCGTAGTAGATGAGATTTGTAGAGGGATCATAGGCGAGAAATCCCCATACGGTTCCGCCGCCGATCTGCCATGCCTGCGGCGGCCAGGTCTTTACGCCGAGATCCGCTCCCTTGTCGCTGGGATAGAACGGCTTGAACCTGTCGCCGATCAGTACTTCGCTGTCCGGACCGGTGCTGTATGCTCTCCATGCAACCGAGCCGTCCTTGGTGTTCAGAGCAGCGAGCCACCCCCGCACGCCAAACTCGCCGCCACTATTCCCGACATACACTTTGTCGTGAACCACCATGGGCGCCATCGTGATGGTCTCGCCCTTCCTGATATCGGCAAGATGCGTGCGCCATAAAAGCTTGCCATCCGCGGCGTTGAGCGCAATGGTGTAGCCATCGAGTGTGTTGTAAAAGATTTTGCCACTGTCAAAGACTGCGCCGCGATTCACCAGGTCACAGCAGGCTTCGCCTTTGGCAGCAGGCGATGGATTGGGACTAAAGCTCCATTTCAGCGGAGCGCCCGGCTTTGTCAGGTCTAGCGCGAATAGCTTGTTAGGCCAGGGCGCGGCAATATACATCGTATTGTCCGCAACAATGGGTGCAGCTTCCTGCCCCTTCGTCACGCCGGTGTTGAACGTCCATGCGACATGAAGGTTGGCAACGTTGCCAGAATTTACCTGATCGAGCGTGCTGTAGCGAGTATTTGCGTAATCCTTTGTGGCGCGCACCCACTGTCCGTCGTCGGGCGCCATGGTTCCGGTATACGGCCGTAGCTGACCATTCGTGGGGGCAGGCTGCTGAACACTTTGGGTCTTCTTTTGGCATCCGCCCACAACAACAGCCAACGCTACGGTGACGAATATGCCCGCCGAACCTCGCCCAATGACTGGCCGAACCACCCCACTCGCCCCCAAAATTGCCGATATCACTTCCGGTGTTCGATTCGACGCGCTGAGTAGCTGAATAGTTGGACGTGACGATCAACGCGTTTTGTTCCAGCACACTTCGCTCATCGAGCCTTCGGCCTGGATCCCCGATCAGCTTGACGTCGGTTATTGAAACGCTGGCAGGCCATATCGCCACTATCAATACAGAAGACCCGCATTACGAATGGCTGTACCTGGCCGGCGAGACTGCTTTTCGCGTGCGACGGGGGCAGCTTTCGCCTGATTCGAAATTCGCTGACTTGAGGTTTCTGACAGGTTTATGATTCGTCTCTACCATCGATGGGCCCATACTCCGGCCGCATGCCGCACGA
>DASVAI010000322.1:0-8116 GCA_036376445.1 Acidobacteriaceae bacterium | reverse complement strand
GTAACGGCCCTTGATGCAAAGGAAATCTGCGTTGATACCGCTCTTGTCGCGATTGTCTCCGCGCACGAGCTGCATGCCGTCGTCGGCGCGGCGAACGCCCAGCGTGGTCTTGCAGCCGTCGCCGCAATGCGTGCACACGGTGGCGATGTGATTCATCTCCCACGGGCGGGTCTTATAGCGATAGGTGCCAGAGGTGAGCGCGCCGACGGGGCAGGCGTCGATGCACATGCCGCACTCTTCGCAGTCGAGATGGTCCTGGCCGTTGGGGGCGATCACGCTCGAGACGCCGCGGTTCTGCACGCCAAGCGCCCAGACATCCATGCCTTCGCCGCAGACACGCACGCAGCGGTAGCAGAGGATGCAGCGCGGCCGGTCGAAGTAGACAACCGGCGACCACTGCTGCTCGTCACGGTGCTGCTTGATCTCGACGTAGCGGGAGGTGGGCGCACCGTACTTGAAAGTCATGTCCTGCAGCTCGCACTCGCCTCCGGCGTCGCAGACCGGGCAGTCGAGCGGATGATTGCCGAGCAGCAGCTCCACGGTCGATTTGCGCGCCTGCGCGATCTCCGGCGTCTCGGTCTGCACGATCATGCCTTCGGCTACGGGCGTAGTGCAGGCGGTTTGCAGCTTGGGAATCTTTTCGATGCGCACGAGACACATGCGGCAGGCGCCCTGCAGAGACAGTCCGGGGTAATAGCAGAATGCGGGGACTTCGATGCCGGCGGCGCGGCAGGCTTCAATGAGCAGGGTGCCCGCGGGCGCGGTGACCTTCTTGCCGTCGACGGTTAGATTTACGTCAGCCATGAACTCTCTTTCGTGGCGCTAGGCGCCGACCAACTCAACCAGAGTCTGCGTTTCCGGCGCAGCCGGATGTGCCTTGATGTACTCCTCGAACTCCTCGCGGAACTTTTTGAAGAACCCGATCATCGGCATCGCGGCAGCATCGCCGAGCGGGCAGAAGGTTCGGCCCAGCATGTTTTCGGCGAGGTAGCGCATGTTGTCGATGTCCTTCGTGGTGCCGTAGCCCTCGTAGAACCGGGTCATCGTCTTCTTGAGCCAGTCGGTGCCCTCGCGGCAGGGAATGCACCAGCCGCAGCTCTCGTGCTGATAGAACTTGATGGTGCGCAGGGCGAATTCGACGATGGAAACGGTTTCGTCGAGCACGACGACGCCGGCCGAGCCGAGCATGGTGCCGGCTTTGCCCATCTGGTCGAAGTCCATGCCGACGTCGATCTCATCGGCGCGCAGGATGGGACAGGATGCGCCGCCTGGAACTACTGCTTTGAGCTTCTTCCCGTTGGGAATACCGCCGGCAACCTCATAGATCATCTTCTTGAGGTTGTAGCCCATGGGCAGCTCGTAGACGCCGGGGTGATTCACGTGACCGCTGATGCCGAACAGACGAGTGCCGCCATTGCGCTCCGTGCCGAGCTTGGCGTAGGCCGCGCCGCCCATCTCGATAATGAAGGGCACGCTGGCGATGGTCTCCGCGTTGTTGATGACGGTAGGGCCGCCATAGAGTCCGACGACGGCGGGGAAGGGCGGCTTGATCCGCGGGACACCGCGCTTGCCTTCGAGCGACTCCATCAGCGCCGATTCCTCGCCGACTTCGTAAGCGCCCGCGCCGGTGTGCGAGACTGCGTCGAAATCGAAGCCGGTGCCGAAGATGTTCTTACCGAGGATGCCGCGCTCGTACGCCTGTGCGAGGGCGCGTTCCATGATCTCGATGAGGTAGCGGTACTCGCCGCGCAGGTAGATGAAGCCCACCTTCGCGCCAATGGCCAGGCCGGCGATCATGGTGCCTTCGATGACGGAGTGCGGGTCGTGCAGGAAGATGAGGTGATCTTTGCAGGTGCCCGGCTCGCTCTCGTCGCCATTGACGAGGACATACTTGGGCTTTTCGCTGCGCTTCGGCACGAAGGACCACTTCATGCCGGTAGGGAAGCCGGCGCCTCCGCGGCCGCGCAGGCCGGAGGCCTTCATCTCATTGATGACCCACTCCGGACCCTGTTCGAGGCATTTCCGAAGCGACTGGTAGCCGCCTAGCTCGATGTACTTGTCAATATCGACGGCGCCCTGGCCCCAGCGGCGGGAGATCACCTTGACTTCCTCGGGATGAGAGACGAGCTCGGGCATTTAGCTCTTGCTCGCTTTCTGCCGGTAGTTTTCGAGGACAGCGTCCATCTTTTCCGGCGTCAGATTGTCATGGAAGTCGTAGTTCACCTGCACGGCGGGCGCCCAGCAGCATGCGCCGATGCACTCGACCTCTTCGAGAGAGAAGAGACCGTCAGGCGTAGTCTCGCGGTTTCCAATGCCGAGCTTTTCCTTGCAATGCGCAAGCATTTCGTTGCCGCCGCGCAGCATGCAGGAGATGTTGGTGCAGACCTGCACGTGGTACTTGCCGTGCGGCATGGTGTGCAGCAGCGAGTAGTAGCTGATGACGTTGCGCACATCGAGTTCAGTGATGCCGATGCGCTCGGCGATCTCGGCGATCACTTCGTCCGTGACGGCGCCAACTTCGTCCTGCGCATAGAGCAGCATGGGGATGAGGGCGGAGCGCCGCGCCGGATACAGCGTGACAAGCTTGTCAAAGCGCGCCGCCAGCTCCGGAGAAAAGATGGTGTTGGGTGTTGAGCTCATCGCATGATCTCCCGCGCCAGTCGCTCTGCCACGATATCCATTTCTTCTGCTGTGCCGTTCACGATCAGTCGTCCGTGTTCATCGAGCATGAATTCGGTAGCTGCGCCTGATTCGCGCTGCCAGGCGCCGCTCCCGCCTTCGAAGCGGATCGTGAGAAGGCGCTCTCCCGCTCGAACGAGAAGCCGGTTGTCGCTGACTTCGAGCACTGCCTGACGGACGCGGTTCAGCCCATGCGCGGCGGTGTAGCCGCGCAGGAGCGACACGAAGGAGGTCCACAGCTCGCGCGCGAGATCAGGGTCGATTCGCTCCGCCACGACTGCACTCATCGATCGATCTCCCCGAGCACGATGTCGATGGAGCCGATCACGGCAACGACATCCGCCAGCAAACGACCGGCGCACATCTTGTCGACAGCTTGCAGCGTCGCGAACGAAGGATTGCGCATGTGCACGCGATATGGTTTGGCAGTGCCGTCGGAGACGACATAGTAGCCCATCTCGCCGCGGGGCGATTCAATGGCCTGGTAAACCTCACCGGCTGGGACGGAAAAGCCTTCGGTGACGATCTTGAAGTGATAGATGAGCGACTCCATCTGCGTCTTCATCACTTCGCGATCGGGCAGCACGACCTTCGGCGCGTCGGCCTTGATGGGGCCTTCGGGCATGCCGTCAAGCGCCTGCTGGCAGATCTTCACCGACTCGCGCATCTCGTCGATGCGGATGACGTAGCGGGCCCAAACGTCGCAATCCGTGGAGATCGGCACGTTGAACTGGAACTTCTCGTAGCCGGAGTATGGCATGTCACGGCGGAGGTCCCAGTCGACGCCGGAGGCGCGCAATGGGGGCCCGGTGACGCCGAGCGCGATGGCGTCCTCCGCAGAGAGGTGGCCGACACCCTTGGTACGGTTGATCCAGATGGGATTGCCGGTGAGCAGGTTCTGATACTCGTCGATCTTCGACGGCATGATGTTGAGCAGGTTTTGAACGCGCTGGTAGAAGTCGACGGGCGGCTCCATGGAAACGCCGCCGATGCGGAAGTAGGACCCCATCATGCGCTGCCCCGAGACATGCTCGAAAATCTTCAGCAGCTCTTCCCGCTCGCGGAAGCAGTAGAGGAAAACGGTGAGTGCGCCGATGTCCAAGGCGTGCGTGCCCAGCCAGACCAAGTGCGACTGGATGCGCGTGAGCTCGTTCAGCAAAACGCGCAGATACACGGCGCGTGGCGGCAGCTCCAGCCCGAGCAGCTTCTCAACCGCAAGACAGTAACAGAGATTGTTCGTCATTGGGCAGAGATAGTCGATGCGGTCGGTCATGGGAACGACTTGCTGGTAGAACTTCGCCTCGCAGGTCTTCTCGATACCGGTGTGCAGGAAGCCGATGTCCGGCACTACGCGCAGCACGGTTTCGCCATCGATCTCGAGCACCAGCCGCAGCACGCCGTGTGTGGACGGGTGCTGCGGGCCCATGTTCAGGATCATGGTGCGGTCGTGCGCGCCTTCTTCAAGACGGGGCTCAAGCAGCGGAGCGATCGCGAAGTCCGCCGCGTAGGGCATGACCGGTGTCGGCTCGTTGGGGCCGGCGAAGGTCGAGCTCTCGGTCTTTGTGTTGGTTACTTCGGCAACGGGAGTTTCAGGTGTGGTCGGCATCAGCGGTAGCCCTCCACCGGATAGTCCTTGCGCAGCGGATAGCCTTCCCATTCGTCGGGCATCATGATGCGGCGCAGGTTGGGATGGCCGGCAAAGCGGATGCCGAAGAGATCGAAGACCTCGCGCTCATAGAAGTCCGCCGACGGCCATATGGGCGTGATGCTGTCGATCTCCGGCTCGATGCTTTCCACCGGGACGGCGAGGCGCACACGCGCTTTCAGGCTGTGAGAAAGGATGTGGTAAATGACCTGGAAGCGCGGCTCGACCGGATAGTAGTCGACACAGGTGACGTCTTCGAGGAAGTTGTAGCCGGCCTTCCGCACCAGCGAAGCAGCGGCGCGAATGTGATCCCGGGCGATCTTCAGTGTGAGCTCGCCGTAGTCGAACTTGGCGTCGAGCAGGGCTTCTTGGAGGGCGCTTCCGAGGCTTGCGATCGCGGGATTCGCGCCATGCTCGGCAAGAACAGCGGATTTGTCGTATCCATCCTTCATGAACTAGAGGTCCCCCCGGTCGGCTGCCCAGTCGAGGATGCCCTTCTTGATGATGTAGAAGAAGCCGACGACCACGAAGCCGAGATACACGAGCATTTCCCAGAAGCCGAAATATCGCGAGCCGGTGAGATGACCCAGGTCGCGGTAGATCACCGCCCACGGCAGCAGGAAGACGATCTCCACGTCGAAGAGGATGAAGAGCATCGCCACCATGTAGAAGCGGACGGAAAAGCGCCCGCGGGCATTGCCCTCCGAGACGATGCCGCATTCATAGGTTTCGAGCTTGGAGATGGTGCGGCGGTGCTTGCCGATGAGGAACGAGCCGGAGACCATGGCAGCCCCAAGGCCGACGGCGACCAGTATCTGCAGAAGCAGGGGGAGGTAGTTCCAGAAGTAATGGTTTGTTTGCATGCGGTCCTTACTCGGGGAGGCCGTACCATCTGTACCGCGCGGCGTCTCCTTCGAGATTAGGGTGATGATGCAACTCAGTCAAGCAAGCGCAGTTAAGTCACTTGTTTCCAGCGAACCTCGATGCGAAGAAGCACGAGGCTGAGTGAGCCTCTGTTCCGTTTCGGGCCCGTGATTCCCACAGCAGAACTGATCGCAGAAAAAGCAATAAACCTTGCAAAGGATCGGCAGCAAGCTGCCGATAAGGTGTCCAGACGAAGGCTCTTTGCGGAGGTTTCATGGCAGCCCATCCCACGATGTCCGACCTTGCGGCGGTGCGCAGTGCGCACGCAAATTTGCCGGCGCTCCCCGGCGTCATGTCTTCCGGAGTGGGGGCGCAGGTGGTGCGCACGCCGGCCCACGCGGCGGCCACGGGGGTTGGCTCGCGCTCGGCGAGCCGGCGGATTCTTCCCGAGGCCGGCTTTGCCCTGGAACTGCTGGGGCACGCCATTGAATACCTGGCCGATGAGTACACGCACGAGACAGCCATGCTGCCGTCGATCTACAGCGCGGATCCGCGGATGGAGGCGATGCGCCTGCTGATGGCGGCCAACCGGGATGTCTATTACGCGTGCCCGCTGAAGGAGCCGCTCTATAAGCAACTGAGGGAGCGGATGCGGAATTGGCTCTTTGCCTGGTGACGGCCTCTGACGACAGCGCCACGACTGATAGTCTCGGGGCATGGAGATTGTGCTCAACGGGCACTCGCGTGAGGTCGGGCTGGATCCCGAGGGGGCGACGCTCGAGGCGCTGATTGCGGTGCTTGAGATGAATGGCGATCGCATTGCGGTGGAGCGCAATGGGGAGATTGTGCCCCGGGCCGAGTGGGCCGCCACACCGGTGCGGAGCGGAGACCGGCTGGAGATCGTGCACTTCGTTGGCGGGGGTTTGTGAGCCCGGCAGGGCGGCGGCACGCCGCGTTGCTCTCAATCCCGTTTGCGACATGGCGACGCGCTTTGGCGTCGCAGATGCCTGCGCCGCAGCTCCGGTTGTCGCTGGTCCGGGTGTCGCTTGCCGTGTCGCTTGCCTTGGCGGCTTTGCCCGGTGGGAGAGCGGGAGCGCAGGAGACATCGCTCCTTCATCCCGACCAGCCGACGTTTGTGGTTCAAGGGGTGAGTGCGCAGCAGCCGCTGCGGATCCTGGTGTACGGGGACACACGATTCACCGACCCGGCGAACATCAAGGACACGAATCCGCGCGCGCGGAAGTGGCTGGCGGAGAAGGTCGGGACGGAGCAGGCCGACGCGATGGTGATCACCGGGGACGTTCCGTTCCACGGCAGCCAGCGGCGCGACTGGAATGTCTTCGAGAAGGAAGCGTCATCGTGGGCACATAATCCGCGGGTGTATCCCTCGGTAGGGAATCATGAATTGCTCACAAAGCCGCAACAGGGTCGAGCGAACTTTGCGGCTGTGTTTCCGCAGCTCCATGGAAACCGCTTCTATTCCGTTCTGCTGGGAAACGTCTTTATCGTCACGCTGAATTCGACGGAGATGCTCTGGCCCAAAGGTCCGCAGGCGGACTGGCTGCGATCGCAGCTTGATCATGTCCCGGATCAGGCGGACTTCGTGATCTTCTCGCTGCATATTCCGCTGATTGCGGATACGCAGAGCGAATTCATTGCGAACATTCCGGCGCCGGAGTCGGTGGAGTTGCGGAGGTATCTCGAGGCGCGGGCGGTGAGCGCGCGACAGAAGTTCCTCGTCGTGAATGGTCACATTCACAATTACGAACGATTCGAGTTCAACGGGATCACGCACATCATCACCGGGGGCGGCGGAGCCAAGCCGTATCCGGTATTCCTGCGCGGGCCGCAGGACAAGTATCAGGATCCGGCGTTTCCGGTCTTCAATTACGTCGTGCTCTCCATCCACGGAAAGCAGCTTGAGGGGACGATGTACAAGATCGCCGATCCGGCTGCGAAGGAATACACGGTAGTGGAGAAGGACCACTTTATGGAAACGGCGAAGTGAGGACTGGCCGTCCGGGCGACGGCGCCCTTGGCGCGTTTTATGGAGTTCGCTTCCGTTGGTCGCTGACGTGAACTTCTGTGGATGACTGCAGCTTCTTCGCTGTGTTCAGGAGGACAGTGGGTTTTGTGTGATGGTCGAGCGTGTTTGCACTGCGCCCACGTCTCTTCGAGATGTGGGCCCCAGGAATGAGTGAATCCCATGTCCCAACACCAGGGACATGGGGCACCCACGCGCATCCCGGAAGAAGCAGCAGATCTCTCCACTCCACGGCTGCGCCGCTCCGGTCGAGATGACAATCTCTTCCGATGCCGAGGCTGGTGGTGATTCCACCCCAGCCTCTCTCAGGATGGGACTTCGATTGCTTATTCGTCCTCTTCTGCCTCGGCTTCTTCGCGGGCGATTTCTTCTTCTACGTCCTCAACATCCCAGCCGAGCTCCTGCGGGCCGAGCGGGAGGCCCTCGTCGGTGTAGGTGATGGAGCGAACTGCCGATCCCGACGGGATGTTGACGTTCTTCGCGTTGGTCGAGGCGACCTGCAGTGCGTAAAGAAGGAGGCCGGCGCGTTTCGGTTCGATGCGATTGGCGGCGAGGGCCTGGGCGACCTCGATAAGCGCAAGTTGGATTGAGGCTGCGTCCTCGATGGGCGGGATCTCGAACGGCGCATCTTCGCGGGCCGGGGTTGTGACGGGATAGGCGCCGTAGTCGAGCGTTTCCATGGCTGCTGCTTCCGTCTGCTCAGCGACAGATCCGATGGCATGACTTGGTTGGGACGGCGAGCGGTGCTCCTGCGCTTCGGCGCTGGATGCGCGGCCCGGCCCGCGGTCCACGACGGAAAGCGATGAAGCCGGAAGCGCGGCGAAGCGCCCGTTGGGCTGGCGCTGCTGACGGCGTGCGGTGTTGCGGCGGCCTGCGAGGAGGAG
>DASVAI010000027.1:0-2321 GCA_036376445.1 Acidobacteriaceae bacterium | reverse complement strand
CGCGCTACCAGAACTTCCAGAAAAGCGGGTATTTCACTCCGGATTTTTCGGAAGATGCGAGCGCGAAGAATCTGTACCGCGACACGATCGACTTCCTGTTTGCCGAGTACCAGAGCTTCTCAGATGAAATGTTCCGCTTCCTTTGCGAGCGGACACCGCAGCCTGCCGACATGAAACAGGACGCGTACGAACGCACACTGCGGGCGCGGGCGTTCGACTTGACGCGGTACATCCTGCCGCTGGCGACAAATACTTCGCTGGGACAGATTGTGAATGCCCGCACGCTGGAGTCGCAGGTGAGCCGTCTACTGAGCGACGAACATGCGGAGGTGCGCGAGCTGGGTGAAAAACTGCGTGCCGCTGGGACCGGACCGGCGTGGAATGTGCATGCGCGGGAAATGACGGAGCTGCTGGCAGAGATACGAGGGAAGCATCCGGAGCTGGTGAATCCGGATTTAGTAAGGCAGGCTGCGGCGCTGCTGGAGCGCGAGGTGAAAGTGGCTCCGACGCTGGTGAAGTATGCGGCCGAGAATGCTTACCGACAGGAGACGCGGCGTGAGTTGGAGCAGGCGGCGCGCGAGCTGATGGCCGATGAGTCCATTGATCCGGCGCCGGTGGTGGACCTGGTGGAGCGCGGGCCGTCGCTGGAGGTGGAAATTGCGGCTACGGTGCTCTACGGGGCGTGTCACTATCCGTTCCGGCAGGTGCGGGAGCGGGTTGCTGGATTGAGTGCTGTCCTGGTGGAGGAATTGATCTCGTTGGGAATGCGGCATCGCGGGCGGCATGACGAGCTGCTGCGGGAGTTTGCCGCTGGCGCGCCGCTGCGCTTTGACATTCTGATGGACATTGGCGGCTTCCGCGATATGCACCGGCACCGGCGCTGCCTGCAGACGCTGCAGAGCTTTACGGCGGCGCATGGCTTCGATGTGCCGGAGGGCTTGGCGGAGGCGGGGATGGCTAGCGTCTACGAGGTGGCGACCGACGCGGCGCATGAGGCCTTCTCGCAGGTGGCGGCGAGCGATGCGCCCGAAGCCGTGGCGACGGCGCGCTACCTGCTGCCGCTGGGAACGCGCTGCCGGTCGCTCTTCCAGATGGATTTTGCCGAGGCACTGTACATCAGCGAGCTGCGGTCGGCGCCGCAGGGTCATTTTTCGTATCGAAGGGTCGCGTGGGAGATGTATCAGGCGGTGGAGCGGCAGCATCCGGCGCTGGCGCGGCATATGCGGGTGACGGATGTGCGTGAGCCGGTGGATTTGCTGAAGCGATGAGTCGCGACTTCCGGATTGCTGCACCATCGGCAGCGACGCTGCCGGCCTGGCGGCAGATGCGGCAGGCGCTGTGGCCCGAGATGACGGAGGAGGAGAATACGCGCGAGACCGAAGCGATGATGGTGGAGGGGCCGAGGTTCTTCGTCCGGATCGCGTCGAATGCGGAGGGCAGGGCGGCAGGATTTGCTGAAGCGACGCTGCGCTCGGATTACGTGAACGGATGTGTCAGCTCGCCGGTGGTGTTTCTGGAAGGGATATACGTCGAACCGTGGGCGCGGCGGCGGGGACTGGCGCGATTGCTTGCCGATGCTGTGGGGATCTGGGGTCAGCAGCACGGATGCCGGGAATTTGCGTCCGATGCGCTGACCGAAAACGGGGAGAGTCATGCGATGCATCGCGCGCTGGGATTTGAGGAGACGGAGCGGGTAGTTTATTTCCGCAAGATTTTGGGCATTTGAAAAGGAGCCCATTTTGGGCTACGACTTTCGGAACTTGTTTCGCCTTCTATTCTCCTGATAGACTCGGGAATAGCTGGTAAATCAATAAGATAGACATGCCGGACAGGGACCGGCGGGATGGAGAAGGTTGGGCATGGCAGATGATCGTATGCGTGCAGTGGAGTTGGCGCTTTCACAGATAGAGAAACAGTTTGGCAAGGGCTCGATCATGCGCCTCGGCAGCAAAGAGGCCATTGTTCCGATCTCAACCATCAGCACGGGCTCGATTTCCTTTGACGCGGCGCTGGGTGTGGGCGGCGTGCCGCGCGGACGCGTGGTGGAAATCTTCGGGCCGGAGTCGTCGGGCAAGACGACGATCACGCTGCAGATTATTGCCGAGGCGCAGAAGCTCGGCGGGATGGCGGCATTTGTGGACGCCGAGCATGCGCTGGATCCGGCGTACGCGAAAAAGCTGGGCGTGGATGTGGACAACCTGCTGGTGTCGCAGCCTGACTACGGCGAGCAGGCGCTGGAAATTACCGAGGCGCTGGTGCGCTCCGGCGCGATCGACGTGCTGGTGGTGGACTCGGTTGCGGCGCTGGTGCCCAAGGCCGAG
>DASVAI010000281.1:0-10486 GCA_036376445.1 Acidobacteriaceae bacterium | reverse complement strand
CGCCGAGGCCGGCGTGGTCGTCCTTGCGCTGGCCGAACCAGCCATCGTCGATGACGAAGCGTTCGACGCCGAGCTGCGCGGCTTTTTCAGCGAGGGCGATCTGGCCGGATTCGCTGACGTTGAACTCGGTGGCTTCCCATGAGTTGTAGAGAACAGGACGGAGTTTAGGATGAGGTGCGCCGGGCAGGATTACGCCCTGCTGGAAGGAATGCAGGATACGCGAGGCCTCGCCCATGCCGCCATCGGTGAAGCCGGCATAGAACGGCGGCGTGGTGAGGGACTCGCCTGGGGCGAGGCGGTATCCGAAGTCAAAGGGATTGTAACCGCCGGTAATACGTACCTGGTGCATGGAGCTTTGCTCCATAGTGAGACGCCAACTTCCGCTCCAGCCGAGTTCGCCGAAGTAGACTCCGCCGTGCTCTTCGCCTGAGGAGTCTGGAGTTTCCAGCGCGAACCATGGATTGGCCTGATGGCCCGTGGAGCCGCGGCGGCTCTCGATAACTTGGCTGCCGACGGCGAGCGGCACGGACTGAAGCTGAAACTCGCCGGCCCAGCGGCCGGTGAGCCAGTGGGCGAGGTAGTTGCGATTCTGGAGATTGGGCAGGCTCCAGGTGGCGCTGGCCGCGTCTTCGAGGACGACGTCCTGATTGGTTTTGTTCTCGATCACAGACCAGCGCGCGAGCACACTCTGGCCGTTGTAGACGCGATAGAAGAGATGGACCACGAGGGGGAGCTTGATGTCCTGCATCGTGATCTCGAGTGTCTGGCTGTTGGCGTCGTGCGTCTGTTTCTGATCGACGTACTGGAGGACAACGTCGCGATTGCCGTCGGCGAAGGTGGCTTTGAGGTCAGGCTCGGTGTAGAGCCCCGCGCCCCAGGCGGCGTATTCCTGCGGCGTGGTGGTGGTGATGGAGTCGAAGGAGGCGTGCTCGGGAAGCGAGTGCGCGGCGGGGATATCCTGGGCGCGCTCGATGCGCGGGCCCCAATAGAGCGACTGCAGCCAGTTGTGCTCGTCCACGCCCATGGCGTAAGAGAAGTCGCCGGCCTGGATGACCCATACCTTTGCGTCGGGGCGATAGTCGATGCTCTGCGGATGGGCCATGGGGCTCAAAAACAGTGCGGCGGAAAGGATAACAGCGGCAGCGCGCAGCAACACGGCGGGATCTCCTGGTGCAGATAGCGACGCCTGACAGTGTAATCGCTTACGCCAATTTTGCGAGGCGGGAGAGGGCGGCGCCGGTAACGCGCATGATGCGCCAGGGCTCGAGCATGATGGCGCCGCGGCTCTGGTAGAAGTCGATCGCGGGTGTGTTCCAGTCGAGGACGTCCCACTGCATACGGGAACAGCCGCGTTCCATTGCGATGGCGGCGACGCGCGCGAGCAGCGCCTTGCCGATGCCGCGGCCACGATGCTGCGGATGCACGAAAAGATCTTCCAGATGAAGGCTGGGGCCGCGCCAGGTGGAGTAGATGGGAAAGTAAAGCGCGAAGCCGGCGGCTTTGCCATTCTCATCCTCTGCGATCAGGCATTCAAAGAGCGGCTGCGGACCGAAGCCATCACGGCGCAGCTCGGTCTCGCCGATCTGGACGGCATCGGGCTCGCGCTCGTAAGCGGCGAGGGCATGAATAAGCGAGAGGATGGTGGGGATGTCGGCTTCGGTGGCGAGACGGATGTGCATGGCGAGAGTCTCGCTTTTGAGTCTACGGGATAGTGCCAAGCGACAAGGGCGGGGGAGCAGTCATGTCTGCTCCCCCGCTGCTTCTTTTTAGTTCTGCGCGCTGACGAAGACTGCGATGGTGAGCGCGGGCACGGTCGCCGTACCCGAGGATGGTTGGAAGTTGGACTGGCGCGTTGCTGCGTCTGTGGAACCGCGCAGGACAGGGTGCAATTGGAAGTTCGCGCCTTGAAGCGACGGACTTGAGATGGTGGTTGTTGACGTGGTGCCGTTGAAGACAACCAGGATCTTCCGATACTGCCCGTAGTTGCCGCCGTTTGCCTTGAGCTGCATGGCGATAACGCCGGGAGTCTGGGTCTGGCCGGTGTTGAGGAAGGTGAGGTTCTGCTGCACTTCGGCGAAGGTCCTCATGCGGAACAGGCCGCTGGAGTAGCGGATATTCAGCAGATCCTGGAAAGCGCGGGTGGTGTAGTTGAGGTCCGCAGGTGTGGGCTTGAGCGATGCATTGGCAAGTAACGGCTGCATGAGCGGCCACTGTCCCGAGTTCTGGCTGCCAAGGGGAAGACCGATGCCCCAGTTGTTGCCGGCGCCGCTCCAGTCGATTTTGTTGAACCAGTCGCCGGAGTCGTAGGAGTTCTGATCCATATCTTTGGAGCGGAGCAGGTCGTCACCGGCGAGGAAGAACGGAACGCCCTGGCCGAGCGCGACCAACCCCATCGCCAGCACCTGACGCCGTGCTCGGATGGCGCTGGTATCGGCGGTGCTGGACTTGAGCTGCACAGCATCGAAGAGATCCTGATTGTCGTGGACGGAACAGTAGTTGACTGCCTCGACCGGTGATGCGGTGTAGCCGGTGGGCTGACCGAAATAATCCACCTGCGACCCTTTGACCGACGTGCCTGTCATGTCGGTGAGCATGTAGTCGCGCAGGTTGCCGGTGAGGCCGACGCGAATCCAGTCGGCATTGTGGAGGAGCGTATTGTGCTGATCGGTATCGGCGGTGCTCTGGTTGGTGAAGTCGCTCGAGTCCGTTGCGAGGCCGGTGGCGAAGCCCTGCACCCGCTCATCGGTGAACGGGCTGCCGCCGCGGATGCCATCGCGAATGCGGTCGTTAAAGGTGCCGATGCCGAAGCCGTAGAGGTTGATCTGTGAAGCGTTGGGACCGATGGCGTTGTTCACGGTGTCGCCGAAGTTGAAGCCTTCGCCGTAGATATAGATATTCGAACCATCGACGCCGTCCTTGAGCGGAGTTAACGCGTGCAGCGCGGCGAGGATGTTCTGCATGTTGTAAAGGAAGTGGAAGCTCATGATGTCGAAGCGGAAACCGTCGATCTTGTACTCG
Source organism: Acidobacteriaceae bacterium (assembly GCA_036376445.1). GTDB lineage: Bacteria > Acidobacteriota > Terriglobia > Terriglobales > Acidobacteriaceae > KBS-83. Next base: position 7,468 of record DASVAI010000281.1, on the reverse strand, counting down.
CGCGCGTTGAGCACGAGGGTATCGATCATCAGCTTCTCCATCATGCGGTGTTCACTTGCAGTGTCCGGACAGCAGGAGCCGCTCATCAGGTTGCCGTCGGAATCGAGGCGGTGATAGTAGTTCGGGACGACCTCGTCGAGATTGGAGTTCGTCGATTCGCCCGCCGCACTGGTGTGATTGAAAACGACGTCCTGGATAACGCGCAGGCCGGTGCGGTGGAGTCCCTGGACCATGGTGCGGTATTCGCGCACGCGGGTGTCCGGATTGATCGCATAGCTTCCTTCCGGCGTCATGAAATGCACTGGATCGTAACCCCAGTTGTAACCGTCCTTGCTCTGAATGGCAGTGACAGCGGCTTGCTGCTGATCACTATCGGGTGGGAGGCCGCTGAGATCGCTGGTGGTCAGCCAGGTGCTCTTGTCTTCATTGATGCTGGCGATGTGGAACGAGGGAAGAATGTGAATGGCCTTGAGACCGCTACTGGCAAGGGTGCGAAGGTGCGTCATGCCGTTCGAATTGAAATCGGCAAAGGCGTCGTAGGTACCGCGGTCCTGCACGGGCACCGTGGCATCGCCGATGCTGAAATCGCGGATGTGGAGCTCATAGATGCTGAGGTCATTGAGGCTGGCGAGTCCGGGCGAGGACTGGGCGTCCCAGGCGGGCGGCTTCGTCTCAGCCGAATCGAGATCGGTGATGCGGCTCTTGGTGCCGTTGATCGCAATGTCGATGGAATAAGGATCGCTCATGACGTTGGTATCGACGGCGTGGTCCGACGGCACATATACCTGCACGCTGTAGAGGTAGTACATGTCGCGCCAGGAAGTATCGCCATCGGCGACCCAGACGCCGTTGTGCTGGTGCATGGAAACCGACTTGAGCGGTGCTGCGTCGCCTTCGTGCTCGTACAGTAGCAGCGTTACGTTCTGCGCCGTGGGAGCCCATAGCTTCAGCTTGACAGGGTAGTCTTCATCGTCCGGCCAGTCGGACCACTGGACGCCGCTGTGGTTAAAGAGGACGCCCAGCGTGCCGGGGTAGTATTCGAGCGCGTCGAGCGCGCCGGCATCCTGCACGCCCGTGGCATAGACGAGCGTGCCATCCGAGCCGGTGACTGCGACAGCAAGCTGACCTTTGAGCGCTGTCAGCAAGGTGCTCTGGGGTACGGTGCTCTGAACAGTGAGTATGGAGTAGCCGGAGAGCTGCGGATAGCGTGTGAGCTCATCGGAACTAAGCGTGCCACCGGCCACAAGTGGGATGCTGGTGCCGCCGGTGACTCCGGTATTGGTGACCTGCAGACCGCCGGTGGGGCTGTAGATGAGCGAGTAGGTGTTGCCGCTTTGAATGTATTGCGGCTTGATGAGGACGTGGGTAGCGTCGAGCCAGTACGCCTGCTCTTTCCCGAAGGCAGAGTTCAGAAGCTGGGCCGCGGTGGGTTGCGTGAGATAGACGGTGGGATCACCGGAGATCACCCAGGCCTCGTTGTACTGGTTGATCTGCAGGTGCATGTCCGGGCCCGGGTCCTTCACACCGAGCGAGCAGCTGTGAATGATGAAGCCAAGCTGGCCCCCATTGAGTGAGGGATCGACGCCGACGTCGTAGTATGCGCCATAGCTGTCGAAGCCGGTGATGTAATCTTCCGTGTTACAGAAGTTGCCGGTCGGATCGCTGGTAGCAAAGAACGGATAGAGGGACCATCCGGCGAAGTCGCCGTCGGGACGGTAGTAATGAATGCGCGCGTGACCTGCGGGAATCGGCGTGCCGTTGCCTTCGGGGATGGGCGGACGCGTGGTCTTCAGGCCAAGCTGTCCGGAGATCTGCCAGTATTCGTTGCCCTGCGTTGCCGGGTTGATGTGCTCATCAGGACCCGGATCCTTCAGGTTCCCCATGTGGATGATGATGCCGACGTCCTGTGCATTCGCAGCGACGCCTACGTCGAAGTATGCGCCGAAGTCGTCAATGCCGGTGACCTGGACGGGACCGCCATTGAAGTTGCCCTGGTCTTCGGTGGTGTCGCCGAACGCGTATACAGTCCAGCCGGTGTAAGTATTGTCCGGATTGAAGTAGTGGACACGGACATGCTGCGGGGGAATTGGCGGATCTGCGGCACGGGCACCGCTCACGAAGGCGAAGAAACAGGCGAGGAGGATGACGAGGCGTACTGAGGTTCTACGAGCGTGGCGGAGGATGGCGTTCACTGGAGATCTCCCTGGGATGAAACAAGTTGCGCGGCTTTGGAAGCGGCGACCAGCTTGGCAATCTGCGGGTAGCCTAGCCTCCTGGTCAACAAGCGGCAAGCATCCTAACCGCGCCGTGGGAGAGCTGTAAAGAGAGAAGCCGAGGCTGAAGGCCTCGGCTTTGTCGAATGAAATGGTTGGCGAGTAATCAGGAAGAATTATTGGACGCGCGCAAGGAAGACGCCGAACCAGTGTTGCGGATCGGTCCAGTTGTTTACTACGGCGAAGCCGGTTTGCGTGAACAGGCGATGCGTGCCTTCTACGGTGAACTTGTAGGAGTTTTCGGTGTGGATGGTTTCGCCGCGGTGGAACCCGATGTTCAGATCGAGGGAGGGAATAGAAACTTCGTGGGCAACGCGGCTTTCGAGGTGCATCTCGATTCGCGAATGCTCGCCATTCCAGCGAACGCGATGACGGAACTTCATGAGATCAAAGTCCGCGCCCAACTCGCGATTGATGCGCGCGAGGACGTTGCGGTTGAATGCGGCGGTGACGCCGCGCGCGTCATCGTAGGCGGCGACAAGGGTGGAAATGTCCTTGACCATGTCGACGCCAAGCAGCAGCATGTCACCGGGAGCGAGCTGATTACGGACGGTGCGAAGTAACTGGCGGGCTTCGGAGGGCTCGAAGTTGCCGAGGCTCGATCCGATATAGAGGACGAGACGGCGGGTACTGTCGGCCGCGATCTCGCCGAGGCCGTGAGTATAGTCGCCAACACGAGGCTCGAATGTTAGGCCGGGTATGGCTTCGGTGAGATTGCGCTCTGCCGCCTGCAACGCGGATTCGGAAACGTCGATGGGATGGTAGGTGACGTTCTGCTGGCGTCGGACCGCAGCGTCAAGCAGGAGTCCGGTCTTGGTTGCGGCGCCGGCGCCCAGCTCGATCACGGTCAGGTCACGTTTGAGGCCGTTCGTAGTCGGTGCGGCAGCAGCGGCGATGATCGCATCGGCATTCGCCTGGAAGATGGCGCGCTCGGTGCGGGTGAGATAGTACTCGTCGAGCTCCGTGATTTCTTCAAAGAGCCGTGAGCCCTGCTCGTCATAAAAGAGCCAGGGGCTCAGAGTGCGCGGTCGCGACGTGAGGCCGCGAAATACCTCGGAGCCGATGGGTGTATAGACGACCTCCGGCAACTGGGGCAACGTAACTGCATTCATTCGGAAAGGTCCTTTCCCCGTGACGGGAATGGTGCTTGCGATGCGTCCTGCGCAAGGCGGAAGCCTGCGAACTGCCAGCGCGTCGCAGGCGCGAAAAAGTTTCGGTAGGTATACCGGATGTGGGAGCGCGGAGTGACGGCCGAGCCGCCGCGCAGCACCATCTGGTTGGACATGAACTTTCCGTTGTATTCGCCAAGGGCGCCCGAAGGTGCGCGGTAGCCCGGATAGCCAAGGTAAGCGCTGCGCGTCCACTCCCACACATCGCCGAAGACTTGCTCGAGGTCAGTGCTGGAGGCGGAGACCGGATGGAGGTTTCCGCTCTCCAGCAGGTTTGCGTTTCGAGGAACCGCAGTCACGCGGTTCGCCACTGCAGCCTCCCACTCGGTTTCTGTCGGCAGCCGGCACCCCGCCCAGCGGGCATAGGCATCGGCTTCGAAGTAGCTCACATGACAGACGGGCGTGTGAGCTATCGCGCTCAGCGGAAGGTTGCCACGCATGGTGTAGACCATCCATTCGCCGCCCTGTTTTTCTTCCGGCGCCTGATGCCAGTAAAGCGGCGATGACCACTGCTGCGCTTTAACGGTATCCCAGCCTTCGGAGAGCCAGAGATCCGGTCGCGTGTAGCCGCCGTCTTCCATGAAAGCGAGATATTCGGCACAGGTGACGGCACGTGAGGCGAGCGCGTATGGCTCAAGGAATTCCCGATGGCGCGGCGATTCGTTGTCGTACGCGAATCCCTCGCCGGCATGGCCGATTTCTACAAGGCCGCCGTTGAACTGGATCCAGCGCAGCGGCGATGCATCGGAGGGCAGGCTTGCGCCTTCGGTGTAGGCCGGATGCAGCGGGTTGGTCCAGAACGCATGCTTGATGTCGTAGCAGAGTAGCTCCTGGTGCTGCTGCTCGTGGTGAATGCCAAGCTCAATGCGGCGCATGGCTTCCGCGGGCATCCCGCTCGCATCAAGGCGCGCGATGGCTTCTTCCACATGCTGACGATAGGCGAGCACAGTTTCAAGCGCAGGGCGTGAGAACGAGGCGCGTATTTTTTTATCCGGTTGGTCGGAGACGTCGTTGTAATAGCTGTTGAAGAGCCAGAGGAAGTCGGGATGGAAGGGCTGGTATCCCGGGAGGTACTCACGAAGGACGAAAGTCTCAAAGAACCAGGTGGTGTGGGCCAGATGCCACTTTGCAGGGCTGGCCTCGGGACAGCTCTGCACCATCATGTCTTCCGCGGTGAGGGGACTACAAAGAGCAAGGCTCTGACGACGCGTCGCCACAAAAGCCGTCTGGAGTGCGGGCGCGCTGAGTTCGACTGCTGCTGCCATGGGTCCTGCTGGTCCTTATGGTTGGGTGTCTTCGCAATTGGAGACCGACAACGGACGGACCGTTGCTCGGAAAGCCTAGCAATTCCCTGTCACAATTCTGCAAATGCCTCTTCTGTTCTCGTACAACCCCGGAACAGTACGCAGCTTTTCTATGGATGCGCAAGCGTCGCATTACGTCTCGTAAGATTTGCGTAACCAATTTTGCGTAAACGTAACCGGGTTGGACTGGCAAGAAATGCTCGCCGGCTAGGAAATGTTGAGCAGGTGTGCAATGGTAAAGGCCGCGGCGGCGGCCAGCCCGCCGATGATCGCGGTCTGCAGGCCGCTGCGTAAAGCGCCCGCGCCGGTGACACGGCCCTTGACTGCGCCGAACAGCAGCAGGGCGAGCAGAGTGATGGCCACCGAGGCGGGAAGCGCGGTTCGCGCAGAGCCGAGCATATAGGGGAGCAGCGGGATGAGGCCGCCCACTATATAAGAGGCGGCAATCGTGGTGGCGCTACGCAGCGCGCGGCCGGGCTGGGGCGCTTCGAGGCCGAGTTCGAAGCGCATCATGAAGTCGACCCAGGCGGTGGGATTGCGCTGCAACGCGGCGAGAACCGGGGTGGCCTCGTGGCGTTCGACCCCAAAGGCGTCGAAGATCTCGTAGATCTCTTCTTCTTCGTCCCGACGGCGCTCGACAACTTCGCGCTCTTCCCGAAGGCGCTCGCTCAAGTAATGCTCGGAGTCGCCGCGCGCGGCGAGGTAGCCGCCGAGGCCCATGGCGATGGCGCCGGCGGCGATCTCCGCCAGTCCGGCGAGCACGATGATGTGCAGCGACTTGACCGCGCCGGAGAGTCCGGCGGCGAGCGCAAAGGGCACGGTAAGGCCGTCCGACATGCCGATGACGATGTCGCGCACGACATCGCCGGCCTGGAAATGGGTCTCGTGGTGATCGACGGCCGGAGAGGTGACCATTCGGGGAGTGTACCGCTGCTTTACAAAACTTTATGGCGCGTTGTGAGGCCTACTGTTAACAAGGGGTTCAGGTGGATGGGACCGGACCTGCGGCGGGAACCGGCGCGTCCTTTGGCTTCGTGTGGTCGTCTAAGGAATCGATTTCGATGATTTTGACGCTTGGGGCGCATCGCCGGGGCCGGATGGTTCGTCTATGGGCGACAGGCGGGCTGCTGTTGTTGAGCATGGCGGCTGGTGCGCAGCAGGATAACGACCAGGGATGGGGGCAGTTTTCCCGCGAGAATACGCTGCGGGCGACCGTAGTGTCCGCGACGGCGACGGGGAAGAACGACGGCAGCTTTGCAGTGAAGACGGACAGCGGCGCTCCGTGGAAGGTGCTGTATGGCGCAAACACGCGGCTGATGAAGGAGGGCAATCCGATCCGCGCGGGCGAGATCGAGGCAGGCGACATGATCTTTGCCGCGGGAAACGTGGACGCGAAGAAGAAGACGATCGGCGCGGCGATTCTGATCGATATTCCTGCCGAGGAGGTGCGGAAGGCGCGCGAGGGGCTGGGCAAGACATGGTCGGCGGGAAAGATTCTGGAGATTGCGGGGACGAAGATTCGGGTGCAGCGACTGGATGGAGTGGAGCAGAACATCGCGGTGGACGAGAACACATCGTTTCGCGAGAAGCGCGAGTCTGTAACGCTGGCCGACCTGCGGCCGGGCGAAGGATTTCGCGCGGAGGGGCACGTGCTGAACGGCACGTTCACGGCCACGACGTTCACGGTTTTCGATCTGAAGGGGCATGAACCATGGCTGGACGCCGGGTCCGAGGGGCGATGAGATGCATCTGCCTGATCGTTGCGCTGGCGGTTTTACCGCTCGGCGGATGGAGCCAGTCTGCAGTTCCTGCGCTGCCATCTGCGCCGGTTCAGGCGCCGGGGCCGTCTACCCCAAGTACGGCGGCAGGGGGAACGATTGCGGGCGTGATCCGCTCTGGGCAGACGCCGCTGCCGGGCGTGACGGTGACGGCGAAGAACACGCTGACGGGCAAACAATATGTAACCGCAACGGATTCTAGAGGCAATTTCAAGCTGCACATCGATGAGGACGGCCGCTACGTGGTGCGGACGGAGTTTGCCGGGTTTGCGAGCACGACCAAAGAGGTGATGCTGCATGGCGGGGCTGCCGCGCAGCCAACCGACTTCGCGCTGATGCTGGAATCGCGCCAGCAGCAGATGGAGCAGGCGGAAGCGCGACGCGAAGCAGCACAGCGCGGGGGGCAGGGTCCGCGGCAGTACATGGGTGGACAGGGCGCGCAGAGCATGGGCCTGCTGGCCGGGGCGATTGGCGCGGCTGCGGCGGGCGCGGAGGGTGGCGGCGCAGCCCTGCCGTCAGGGGCAAACAACAACGACGTGAGCGCCGAGTCGGTGATGGTGAACGGGCAGAGCGGGACGACCAACCCATTTGCCGGCGTGAACATGCAGCAGATGCGCGAGAACCTGGAGAATATGCAGCAGGAGCAGACACTCGCGCAGATTCCCGGGCAGCGTCAGGGGAATTTTGAGGGCTTCGGCGGCGGAGGAGGACCAGCGATCCGGGTGGGGCCGGGTGGCGGTGGCCCTGGTGGTGGCGGCGGCCCACCGCCCGGCGCTGTGGTGTTTGGCGGACGAGGCGGCGGGCGGGGCGGCTTCAACTTCCGGCACTTCAATCCCAGCAAGCCGCATGGCGCGCTCTTCTGGAGCGGAGGCAACAGCCTGTTCGACGCGAAGGGCTTTGCGCTGCGCGGACAGGATGTGCCGCAGCCGCCGTATAACTCGAAC